>JAUICS010000308.1 GCA_030427765.1 Alphaproteobacteria bacterium | reverse complement strand
ACCGGCATTGGAAAAATGCGGGCGGCGTATCAATTGACGCAGTATCTTTGGAAAATGCCGGAAAAACCGGACCTGATCATCAACTGCGGTACGGCCGGAAGTTCCGACCATAATAAGGAAACGGTGGTGTGTTGCACACGTTTTGTTCAGCGTGACATGGATGTATCTGCCCTCGGTTTCGAAAAATTTCAAACGCCGTTTACGGATGACCCGATTATTCTGGACCATGGTTTATCGGTTGAAGGATTACCAGAGGGAATTTGCGGAAGTGGCGACCATTTTGAAACCGCGCATGACACAGATGTTTATGACGTTGTGGATATGGAGGCATACGCCTTGTCATGGGTGGCGGCGCAAATGAAGATTCCGTTTCTGTGCCTGAAATATATTTCCGATGGTGCAGATGGTAAGGCTGAGGAAGACTGGTGGGAATTTCTCAAGAAAGCATCAAAGGGACTGCATCATGCTGTTGACCACGCACTTGCGGCCTATGAGGCAGAAAATAAACGCGCAAACGGGTAAAGATAAAATTCTGGGGGAGGATTAGTTCCCACGCATCGCATCATCCATAAATGATAGTGCTTCATCCATTTTGATGCGTTCCTGTTTCATCGAATTACGGTGACGGACTGTAATGGTTTTATCCTCGATCGTGTCATTATCGATGGTGAAGCAGAATGGCGTTCCAATCTCGTCCTGACGCGCATAACGTTTCCCGATGTTCTGTTTAATATCCAGATCAACATTGTATTGTTCACGCAGCTCCAGATACAAATCTGTGGCCAGCGGTACATGATCTTCCTTCGCGGTTAGAGGCAGGATGGCTGCTTTCTTTGGTGCGATGGACGGTTTGAAATCAAGGAACACGCCGCTTGGACGGTCCGGATCAACCGTGTATGCATCACTGATCAGGGCAAGAACACCGCGCGTTAAACCGGCCGCCGGCTCAATAACATGCGGGATGTATTTTTCGTTGTTACGCTCGGGGTCAAGATATTCCAGTTTTTGTTTGGAATGTTCCTGATGCTGTGTCAGGTCAAAGTTCGAACGATGGGCAATTCCTTCAAGCTCACCAAAGCCCGGGTCAGTAAACGGGAATTTGAATTCTACATCAACGGTGCCGTGACCGTTTTTGGCGTAGTGTGATAATTCATCCTGATCATGCGGACGAATGGTCAGACTTTCTTCTTTCAACCCGCATTCCAGCCAGAATTCTTTACGTGTATTGATCCAGAAATCAAACCACTTCTTAGCCTCGTCCTCGTGGCAGAACCATTCCATTTCCATTTGTTCAAATTCGCGGGAGCGGTAAATGTAATTACGCGGCGTAACCTCATTCCGGAATGCTTTACCAATCTGGGCAATACCAAACGGCATTTTGACGCGGGCGGTATCGACCACGTTTTTGAAGTTCAGGAAAATACCCTGTGCCGTTTCGGGGCGGAGGTAGGCTTTTGCATCGCTTGTAGCCAACGCGCCGACACGTGTTTCAAACATCAGGTTGAAATCTTTTGGTTCGGTTAAACTGCCAACCTCCTTCGTATCTGGCCCTAAAATTTTTGCGTAATCGGATGGATCAAGTTCTGTCAGAAGTTTTTGCTCGAAATTGGCAACGGACTTACCTTTACCAACTTTTTTAATGCGTTTTTCAATTGTTTCGGGGTCATCATCGGCTGTCGCGATCCAGTTCTCATCCCCATCTTTTGGAATAAGAACAACAATGTGATCTGCGCGGTAACGCAGTTTCGTTTCACGGCAATCCACCATCGGGTCTGAGAAGCCGCCAACATGTCCCGATGCCACCCATGCCTGTGGGTTCTGGATAATGGCACTGTCGACACCAACAATTTGAACGGGCTGGCCGTCCGGTCCAATAGGCGGCGTTGTTACCATCTTGCGCCACCAGTAATCGCGCAGGTTGTTTTTAAGCTCCACACCGAGAGGGCCAAAATCCCAAAAACCGTTCAGGCCGCCATAAATCTCGGACGCAGGAAAAATAAATCCGCGTCGTTTACAAAGGGCGGTAATATCTTTCATAGATTTTGGCTGGGATTTCGGTTGGGATTGTGGGGCTTTATCTTGTTTTGGCATCGGTGCTGTCATTGGTCATCCATAATATTTAAGAAGTCTACTTACATACTCCTTAATACGGGAATTTCAGGCAGTTTAAAAGACAGGATTTGAAAAAATTAAGCGCGGCGCGGGGCGGCGTATCCAGCTTTAATAGTTAGGTCGGCCATTTGTGAGTTTTCAACCGTAATGGATTCAACGCCAATAATATGGGCGAGTTTGTCTTTAAAGCGGCTTTCGAGATGTGTGTAAACTTGTTCAAACGAACGTGCACGGCCGGATGGGAATTTAAAGATTCCCTGATTGTTTCTGGCGGCGCGTGCAAACTGGCGATAATCAGATGGATTGTGATGACCATTTTCACGTGTAATCCTGAGGAATGTCTGTGCATCGCGTCGGTTACCAAGGAAATGGGCCAGATACTCAACAAAGAACTCATCTATAAATTCACTCGGCAGACGCGGGTTTTCAGTATCCAGAAGGTTTTCGAGGAAATGATATTTTTCGGGATCATAAAGTGTCGTTGTAACATTGTCACTTTCGATACGGCGTCGTAAATTGGCCATGTGTACATCCGCCATAAGGTAGGCATTTTTGCGGGCATTATTTACGGCGCCAATACCACCAAGTGCGAATGGGTATGTGTATTCCCAG
>JAUICS010000307.1 GCA_030427765.1 Alphaproteobacteria bacterium | reverse complement strand
GAACTTATTCCGGAAAACGATGCGTATGACATTCAGGTTTTTGACGCAAAACGCGTCAAGATTCAGGGAACGTTATCGGCCCTTATTCGGTCTTACGACACGCATTAAACTTATCTATTTTATTGTTGCCAGAAACGCCGCCCGCGTAACCCGTTTACGTGTTCGATACGTGTATGATCATCCGACAAATGAAGCGCATATGCACCATTCCGCCATACATCAAAGCGATCAATAATAATCGGCGCATCACATGTTTTTTTATAAACCGGATCACGCGCAATTAATACATCCGCATGACCACAATCATGCCTGTGTGAATACGGCGTGAAACTGACAACTATTGTTTTGCCATTTTTCACGAAAGAACATCCGTCATCATCACAATTGATATGTTGATCCGCTGCGGGCCATGGAATGACCTGATCAAATTCTATACCGTAATAATTCGCCCAAATTTCACCCGTAAATTTTTCGCTACGTGAGGTCGACAGGTAAATGTGTTTACCGTCATGAAACGACACCAATTTTCCATCTTCGGAAATGAGAACATCCGGCTTCACGTCAACAGTGCACAAATATATCGCGGGAAGAATAAGGACAAGTCCCGCAAAACGCCCCCGCCCTTGCCATAAACATAAAAACAATCCGGCAATAACACACAAGGCAAAGGACATTGTTGGTAGAGCGGCGAAAAACAATTCGGCGGATGGAAGGTCCTGAACCGTTCGGGAAATCACGAGAATGCTATCCACCCCGAACCGCATGATCGATAACGGAATAAATTCCAATCCAAATGGCGACAACAAAAACACAAGAATTGACATCGGCATAACGGCAAACGCCATAATCGGCAGGGCCAGAATATTTCCTAAAATGGAATACACGGCAATTTTCTGAAAATAAAATAACGTAAATGGCGCGGTACTGATCGTTGCAATGGCCGATGTCGTGGCAATACCGCCGATATAAAGTACCGATCGTTTCCAGAATGATGACTGCGCGTAAATTGACCTGAGATGCGGGCGCATTGCTTCATAAAACGCCACAAGGCCAGTCACCGCCGCAAACGATAACTGGAAACTAATGCTCATTATACTATGCGGCGCCCATATCAGGATCGCCGATGCAGACACCGCAACAAGTCTCAATGAAAACGGTGACCGGTCAATCATAATCGCAAAAAGAGCAATTCCCGTCATCATCAGCGCACGCTGCGTCGGAATGGGCGCACCGACAAAAATCGTGTATCCGCCCGCCCCGCATAATGCGATAACGGCCGCGATTTTCTTTATCGGAAACCGCAGTGCAAGATACGGAAAACACGCCATCAACAAACGGGAAAAGAAAAACAGCGCACCGGCGATTAACCCGATATGTAATCCGGAAATCGCAAGCAAATGTGCCAGTCCCGCGGCGCGCAACGCACTTTCCGTATCTTCGGCAAGGCCGGTGCGAATTCCGGTTAACAGTGCCGTTAAAATCGCGGCGGATTCACCATCAACATTATTATAAATACTATCCTGAATATATTGCCGCGCTTTTGAAACATAGCTGGCATCATCAATATCGCCTTCTAAAACCTGATCCAAAATTTGCGGTTGACGGTACGCAAAGCCAAACCCGCCTAATTTCTGGAAATATGCATAGCGCTGAAAATCAAAACCGCCTGGATAAACCGGTAGTGATGGTGGATTAATATTCCCAAGCACGCTGATACGCTGCCCGACCTGCAAACCATCATCCTTATAAATTTTCAAACGTATGGAATATGGTGTTTTGTCTGGTTCAATCCTTTCAATGGTAAGATTGTTCAATACGACCTGACTGCCTGACTTTGGCAACTTGCCAATGGAATATATTGTTCCGGTTATATCAACCGCGCCGGTGCGTTTCTCAATTTGCGGGGTATACATCTGCACTGTCTGCCATTTCGCATTCATGAAACCCGCCAACACACACAGTGCCAATGCAAACGTAATGATATATTTTTGGGCGCTTTCTGCGCCAAAAACAAAACATCCGCACAAAAACGCCAGGCACAAAATAAAACTACTAACGGGTAATAGAAAATCAGGTTCATTCAACAGGGAAAAATATAACGCACTGCCCACGCCCAAAAAGACAGGCATCCATAATATCAGCGTGCCGGACTGACGTTTTACGGAACCGGCAATCATAGCCGCAAAATTGATATTCAGAAACGCCGAGACAATATCCAGAAATCGCCGTAAAGGACGTTTCCCCATCATAGGTGTTAATGATGTGGCATCACGCGTCATATCCGGGGTTAAATCCTGCATGGCTTTATGCTATTGAATTCAGCAGTGAATGAAAACGAAAATTATTATGAAAGATTAATACCATGACTGTTGTGACACGTTTCCCCCCTTCCCCCACAGGGTTCTTGCATATCGGGAGCGCACGCACCGCGCTGTTTAGCTGGCTTTACGCCCGTCATCACGGTGGAAAGTTTGTTCTGCGGATTGAGGACACAGACCGTGAACGACATTCTGATGAGGCGGTTGAGGCTATTTTCAGCGGTATGCGCTGGTTGGGGCTGGATTGGGACGGCGATGTCATCTCGCAATATGAACAGCGCGACCGTCATGTCGAGGTTGCAAAGCAACTCGTAGAAGAAGGTAAAGCTTATTACTGCTACGCATCCCCTGAGGAGCTGGAACAAATGCGGGAAGAGGCCAAGAAAGAAGGCCGTACCGCCGCCTACAAC
>JAUICS010000306.1 GCA_030427765.1 Alphaproteobacteria bacterium | reverse complement strand
GGATATTATTACGGTCACATACTCATCGCTCAAAACCTTGCTTCACGACATTAAGGGCATGGGCGAAGGTAATGTGCTAAGTGAACGATCAAAAAACTATGTTGGCCGGGAATTCTGGAATAATGTCGAGCAGGTTTACAAAGACCATTTTGCCGACGACAATGGAAAAATCGTGGCCAGTTTTGAACTTATTTACATGATAGGATGGGCCCCCGACGAGTCACAGCAAAAACCGTTAAGACCCGGACAGGCCACAGAAAGACTGGCCGAACAGCTTGGAACACATGAAATTACCACAGGCATAAAAACAGGAGTCGATATTTCATAATGACCGATCATATCCCGCAAACCGTTCATATCATTCCCGTTCTATCTGACAACTACGTTTACGCCATCGAACATTCACCCGGCAAGGCATTGATTGTAGATCCGGGGGAGGCAAAACCCGTACTGGAATTTCTGAACGCTCGCGGCTTAACGCTGGACACGATCCTGCTAACCCATCACCACGGCGACCATATCGCGGGTTGTCAGAACCTTATGGAACAATTCCCATGCGATATTTTCGGACCGGAAAAGGATATGAACCGTGTACCCGTTATCACCAAACCATTGAACGACGGAGACACCGTTAAGATTGGTAACTTTGAGGCCTATATCATTGAAACGCCCGGCCATACAAAAAACCATATTTGTTACTGGAACAAGAACGATAATATACTGTTCTCCGGCGATACATTGTTTTTAATGGGGTGCGGACGGTTGTTTGAGGGTACACCAAAGGATATGTACAATTCCCTCAAAAAACTGGCCGCCCTTCCCGATGAAACACGCGTTTATTGTGGCCATGAATATACGCTGGATAACGGACGTTTTTGTTTAACCATCGAACCGGAAAACGTGGATTTAAAGCAGCGCCTTATCGAGGAACAACATAAACGCAACGATGCACGGTCGACGATGCCCAGCACGATAGGCATCGAAAAAAAGACAAATGCATTTGTGAGGGCAAAAAACGAAGATGATTTTGCACGCATTCGGAGCTTAAAAGATTCTGCATAACCCGAAATTGGCCTAAGTTAATCCAATTTGCCGTGCGCCGCGTATAATTCCTTAAAGGGGTAATATGCAATTAAAATCATTTGATATATTTGCGCCAAATGTGCAATCATTCTGTATTGTTAATGAATTTATAGATAATTTCACTTTGGCCAAAGCTTCTTACCAACCTGACACCGCATCCGGAAATAGTGATGGCGATGTGGATGCAAGCATGCATTTCAATAGATGTTTGCATCGTATTGCACGTGATAAAGATAAAGAGGCATTTGTTGATATCTTCGAATATTTTGCACCCAGAATTAAAGCATATTACTTAAAAGGTGGCGTTTCGAAGGAACAGGCGGAAGAGCTTGTGCAAGAAACGATGATATCCATATGGAATAAGGCGGATACATTCAATAGCAATCAATCGAAGGCCAGCACCTGGATATTCACCATCGCACGAAACAAACGTATTGATGCGCTTCGGAAGATGAAACATGCAATACCGGACCCGAATGACCCGACATTTATCGAGGCAGATACCAGCGGACCCGACCAATATTTAGCGCGGCAGGATCAGGCCAAAACGGTTTCATCCATTTTAAAATCATTGCCGGAAAAACAATCCGCGTTGATCCTGAAATCGTTTTTCGAGGACAAATCCCACCACGACATCGCGCATGAAACTGGCATTCCGGTGGGCACGGTAAAATCACGAATACGCCTAGCCTTGGAAAAATTAAGACATCTTGTTGCACAGAAGGAAGATTTAATATGAGTGAGTCTGAAATCAAACAACAATGCCGTGATAATTATCTGGCGCTACTGCAGCAATATGCGCATGGCCAGTTAGGCGAGCTTGAAAATATGATTGTCGCGGCACATCTGACCCTAAACCCCAAAGCACGCGCCATAGTTGCGGAATTTGAAAGTATCGGCGGTGACATATTAATGAATGAATGCGAACCGGTGCCGATGGAAAAATGCTGTGTCAAAAGCATGCTGAATTTGATTGATACGGACAGAAGTGACACGACATCCAAACCGTTTCACGAGATTAAACCATCACACGATGATCTTAGATGTATACCGTCCCCGATTACCCAGTATTTTGACCGTAAAAACCAGCCTATAAAATGGAAAAAACTGTCGAGGGGCATCGACTATTGCCCATTACCGGACAATCAAACCATGAGTATTGCCACCCTACTGCGGGCGCAGCCCAACGTATCCATGGAAGAACATGAGCACACGTCCGAGGAAATTACATTACTTCTGGACGGGGCCTACGAAGATGTAACAGGTCGTCATGAAAAGGGTGATTTGATCGTCCTAGATGAACGTATTCCACACAAACCAGTCAGTGACAAAAAACACGGCTGCGTATGCATAACACTTGCCGTAAAAAACGTTAAATTTAAGCGCTTTTGGATACGCGCTGCCCAATTTTTGTTCAACCGCTAATAGTACGAAATATTAAAGGCCAAACTGGGACTTTGCATCATCTGGTGCGTATTTTCCAAGTGCCTCGACAAGCGGCTTGATGTGATCTTTATACCGCTCCCATTTATTAATAGACGTTTTATAAATCGGTTGACGAACCTGTGTTACACTGGCGGTACGCACGTATTTTTCTGTTTCATAGAATTTTGAACACTGATCTTCCCACTCAAGTCCCAAATAGGAAA
>JAUICS010000305.1 GCA_030427765.1 Alphaproteobacteria bacterium | reverse complement strand
TGCGTCTGCAATCATTAATGTAAGCTGGGCACTCGCCGGAACGTTCATATCGGCGCGAACACTGCGGATTTCGGTAACCGCGTCAATAAGCCAGTTAATTTCCGCATCTGCCTGATCATCATGCAGTTTCGCATCATATTCCGGCCACGCATGATTGATAAGAAGTCCTTTTTTCCCTTCATTCATGGATGCATAAAGCTCCTCCGTCATGAACGGGATAAGCGGATTAAGGATGACAAGAATTTGATTGAGTATCCAGCCTGTCGTCTGGCGTGTTTCCTCAAGCAATTGTTTATCGTCACCGCCCAGAACCGGTTTTGTAAACTCTAGATACCAGTCACAGAATGTGCCCCATACAAACTGGTACGCGGCGAGCGCAGCGTCATTAAAACGATAGTTTTCCAATGCAATATCAATGGATTCTTTTGTTTTTTTAATGTCAGATATTATCCATTTATTCAAAACGTGCTTAGCACCTTCTGGTTTAAATTCCGGATTCGGATAACATTCGTTCATTTGGCAGTAACGTGCGGCGTTCCAAAGCTTCGTTGTAAAGTTACGATATCCCTCAACACGATCTTCGGAAAGACGTATATCACGCCCCTGCGCCGCCATGGCGGTTAATGTAAACCGTAAGGAGTCCGCCCCAAACTTCTCAATCAACTCAAGCGGATCAATAACGTTCCCCTTTGATTTCGACATTTTCTGCCCTTTTCCATCACGGACAAGCGCATGAATATAGACTTTCTTGAACGGAACGTCCTTCATGAAGTGCATACCCATCATCATCATGCGGGCGACCCAGAAGAATATAATGTCAAAACCAGTAATCAGGACGTCACCAGGATAGTATTTGGCAAGTTCCGGCGTTTGATCCGGCCAACCAATTGTTGAAAACGGCCATAATGCCGATGAAAACCATGTATCCAGAACATCGTCATCTCGTGTAAGGTCAAGATCCTCACCATATTCTTCTCTGGCTTGTGCCTTTGCCTCATCCTCCGTTTCAGCAACAAAGATTTTTTCATCCGGCCCGTACCATGCAGGGATTTGATGTCCCCACCATAATTGACGTGAGATACACCATGGCTGGATATCTTCAAGCCAACGGAAATAGGTATTTTCCCATTGTTTCGGTACAAATTCGGTCTTGCCCGTCTTAACGGCTTCCAAAGCCGGTTTTGCAAGTGTCGCCGCATCAACAAACCATTGATCGGTCAAAAGTGGCTCAATAATCACACCGCTACGGTCACCGTAAGGGATGGCGTGTTTGATATCATCAATTTTGACAAGGAAATCAAGATCATCAAGATCGGCAACAATCTTCTTACGCGCATCAAAACGATCCATCCCGCGATACGCCTCGGGCGCATTGTCATTGATTTTGGCATCTTTATCCAGAATATTGATCATTGGAAGGTTATGTCGCTTGCCAACCTCGAAGTCATTGAAGTCATGTGCCGGTGTAATCTTCACCGCGCCGCTGCCTTGCTCAGGGTCGGCGTATTCATCCGCAACAATTGGTATAAGGCGATCACAAAGTGGCAACATTGCAAATTTACCAATCAAATCCTTATAACGTTCATCATCAGGGTGAACGGCGATGGCGGTATCACCCAGCATGGTTTCCGGACGCGTAGTGGCAACGGTAATGAAACGTTCCTGCTCACCCTCTAACGGATAGCGGATATGCCACATATGGCCCTTTTGTTCCTTCTGCTCAACCTCAAGGTCGGAAATCGCGGTATGGAATTTAGGGTCCCAGTTCACTAATCGTTTATCACGGTAAATCAGCCCCTCTTTATAAAGCTGGGCAAATACCTTTGTAACGGCCTTTGACAGACCTTCATCCATTGTAAAACGTTCACGTGACCAGTCAGGGGTCGTTCCCAAACATTTAAGCTGGTTCACAATCATACCGCCGGATTCGCCCTTCCATTCCCAGACTTTCTTGATGAATTCATCACGCCCTAAATCCTGACGCTTGATATCTTCAGCGGCCAAATTACGTTCAACAACCATTTGCGTTGCAATACCGGCATGGTCTGTACCGGGTTGCCATAGCGCATCTTTGCCGCGCATACGGTTATACCGCGTTAAAATATCCTGAAGCGTCATATTCAGCGCGTGCCCCATATGCAAACTTCCCGTCACATTCGGGGGTGGCATCATAATTGTAAACGGAGATTTATCAGAAGCCGGATTGGCCGAGCTCGCCCCTGACTGTTCCCAGAGGTCGATATATTTTTCTTCAATTTTTGATGAATCGCATGTTTTGTCGAGCATAATTGAAAGCGCCTGATGTTGTGTGTTTACGGTTGTAAATCACACAAAACCTAATCTTTTATCGCTTTCTTGGCAAGTCTTTGTATTTCTTCTTCGACCAGCTCCTCAACAAGCTCCGGCAAGTTTTGATCAAGCCATTCTTTCAGCATTGGACGAAGCACGGCACGTACCACATCTTCAATGGTCTTCGAATCGTTCTTATAAATAGGGACGGTTTCTGCAAATCGCGTAAAACTGTGTAATGCGGATGATTCGGTTTTACCCTGAACGATTGGCTCCTTCGGCGGAAGGTCAGGAATATCCGGAAGATCATCAGGCACAGGGTCCTGCTCGATCTCACGGAACTCAATATCGTCATCAACTTTTTGTGTAAGTTCCAGAATGTCATCTTCCGGCTCATCCATAGCGGCGACTGGTTCCGGCTCAGGTTTTGGTTCCGGCTCAGGTT
>JAUICS010000304.1 GCA_030427765.1 Alphaproteobacteria bacterium | reverse complement strand
CAAAAACGGCGGAGTCCATCACGTGAAAAACCTGAACATCATCATCCTTATTCTATGTGTGTTTGCATTTTCTGGATGTGTTACAAATGGGGCCGATCTTGAGAAGCGGTCAGTACACTGCAAAAATGCGGGGACTAGCCCTTATTCATTCAGCCTGCCTTGCGAGGACAAATACAGGTTATCACAAGAGGAAAGAGTTGAAAAATATAGCGGTAAACACCTGACCAAAGAACAAATTGATGAATATCAAAAACAAAAAGGTTTTGATACTGCAAGCGCACAACAAAAGATGTTGAAAATGCGACAAAGGCCAACTTATCGAGAGTCACTTGAAATACTATTTGAAAACAATCAGCAACCACGAAATACAGCCCATATAGATGGGGTACATAAGATAGTTAATGATGCCCGTATGCATATTGCAAAATGTGAAGAGGGAGCATTTAACGCTTCAATTAATTTTCAGGATTGCAGTGAACGCAACATCAAATGCAAAAGAGTCCTTATTGACGCCTATGATAACGACAATAGCAACGACGTTATGGAGCGTATGCAGCAAGTTTCGATGAAACAAAACACGTGTTTAACAGAAGGAATGTAGAGAAGAAAATGAAAGTAATTTGTAGCGTTTTAATTTTTAGCAGTGTTCTTATTGTTCACTCCGCCGTGTACGCATCGCCAGATGTAATCCAGATGCTTAACCAGATGGTTATGCGGATTGAAGCCGTTAGAGAGCATATCAAACAGTGCGATGGTCAAATGGCAACCAACCATGAATGTAGTCAGGACGCACTTAAATGTAAGCGTCTTATGATTGAGACATACGACTCATATTCTAGCGAAGATATAGCAAAAAAAATATTGGCGGCGGCAGAAGCTGAAAAAATATGTACGGAAAGTGGCAATGATTAATGCGTAATTTATATCTTCTTGGCTTTTCTTCGCTTGTCATTTTGTCTGCGTGCAATACACCGCAGCCAGGATCATTTGCCACAATGACACAAGAAGAGCGTTTTGCAGAGAGAATCAAAAACTTAAGACAGCGGGTAACGGATTGCGATAAAAAAGGATATAGTAAGCTAACCCGAGATAAGCCATGTAAACAGGTACATTATATTTGTGACCGTCAGATTGTAGAAACATATGACTCAGCAACTGGCAGTGTGAGAGAAAAATACGGTGTTGCGATTGCAACGCAATTACCATGCTTAGAAAAACTTTCCAGTCAAAATTAAGGGGAAAAATATGACACAGGATTTAATACAGACTTTAAACTTGGGTATTCAACCCTTCGACCGTGTTATCTAGTCATTCTATGCCTCCGCATAGGATGACGTTTGTCTTTCATAAGATACCTGAATTTCCTGCGAAAGCAGGAATCTAAACATTCCTAAACCGCGTCATGCCCTGAATGTTTAAAAACATTCTAAGGGAATTCAGCCATATGTATTGGATCACCCTAGAATTCTTCTCTGAATTCGGGTGATGACAAAAACTCTGTGGTGCTCAGTGCTCTCTGTGGTTAAAAGAATGTCTGGATTGCTTCGTCCCTGCGTTCCTCTCAATGACGTTCAACCCTTCGAACGGGCAATCGCGTCTTCGGCGGCGACAAGAAGGGCTTTTGCCTTGTTACGGCTTTCGTCGTATTCGAATGTCGGGTCGCTGTCTGCAACGACGCCGCCGCCGGCCTGAAGATATAATGTGCCGTCCTTAACCAATCCGGTACGCAGGCATATACATGTGTCCGTCTGGCCGTTGCCGTCGAAATACCCGACGCAGCCGCCGTAGAAACTGCGCTGCACATTTTCCAGTTCGTCAATAATTTCCATGGCGCGGATTTTCGGCGCGCCGCTGACCGTACCCGCGGGGAAGCCCGACATAACGGCATCCAGAACATCGTATTTGTCGGTGTCGAGTTCGCCTTCAACATTCGAGACGATATGCATGACATGCGAATAATATTCGATCATAAATTGCTCTGTCGCGCGGACTGAGTCCGGTTTTGCAACGCGGCCAACATCGTTGCGGCCAAGGTCGAGCAGCATAAGATGCTCCGCGCGTTCCTTCGGATCGGCAAGCAATTCTTCGGTAAGCCGTTCATCCTCATCCTTTGTCTTGCCGCGCGGGCGCGTTCCGGCAAGCGGGCGGATGGTGACTTTATCCTTTTTAACCCGTACCAGAATTTCGGGGCTGGACCCGACAATTGAAAATCCGTCCATCCGCAAATGGAATAAAAACGGTGACGGGTTCAGGCGGCGCAGGGACCGGTAGAGTGTTAAACTGTCCAAATCAAATGGAACCTCGAAACGCTGCGACGGCAGAACCTGAAAAATGTCACCGGCATATATGTATTCGATCGATTTGCGGACCGCGTCTTCGTATTCGGATTGTGTGACATTCGATTTCGGTTCAAGCGGAGTGGCAATGTTGCTTGCGCCTTCCTTGACCGCAATGTCGGGCAGAGGGCCGATAAACCGGTCCAGAATATTTTGCAGTTTTTCAGATACGCTGGTGTAGACCGTATCCGCATTGTCGCTCGCATTGCCGCTCCCATTACCGCTGTGGTCATAAACGGGGCAGATGAACCAGCATTCCTGCTTCACATTATCGAACAGTATAATGGTTTGCGGGCGCATAAAAATGCTTTCGGGAATATCGAGCGGGTTTGGGTTACTGTCCGGAATGTTTTCAAAATACCGGATCATGTCATACGCCATGTAACCGAATATGCCGGACGTTCC
>JAUICS010000303.1 GCA_030427765.1 Alphaproteobacteria bacterium | reverse complement strand
CCGCAAGTACTTAAAATACATATTTTATGGATATTTTCCTTCACAACCCATACATTATCGCAGGAATATTAGGTAGCGGACTGATATTATTTGTTATTTTGGCGATAAGTGACTTAAAAACATACCTTCTTCCAAACATATATGTTGGGCCCTTTGCCTTATTGGGCATCGCCTTCCATGTTGTGACGGAATGGAAATACGTCGATATATACATGTCGGCCAGCGGCGCAATGGCCGCAGCAGGTATCCTGATTCTGTTTCGTGAAATCGCAAATCAGGCCACCGGACAAGATGCATTTGGCATGGGCGATATCAAGCTTCTGGCCGCGGGCGGTATCTGGCTCGGCCTTGAAGCCATATTCCTCGCCCTTACTATAGGAAGCTTCATCGGCATTGCACATGGGTACCTCATGAACGCACTACAGCCCACCGATAAAAAACAGTCGCTGAATAAATTGCTCATACCCGCCGGATTTGGCTTTACTATTGGCATTGCCGTCGGCGGCGTATACCAATTCCTGTATAACCAGCCCACTTATTGATATACCCAGCTTCATTCACACCGGAAGGCGATCATGCTTGTACAGGCCATTTTTTTGTGCAAGGTATACTATACATCCACATAAGCATGTATGAGGTTAGTGATGACAAAATACAAACCTATCCGAAAAGCCGTATTTCCAGTCGCCGGATTAGGCACCCGATTTATTCCCGCCACAAAGGTCGTTCCGAAAGAAATGATCCCAATTGCCGGAAAGCCTCTTATTCAACATGCGTATGAGGAAGCCAAAGCTGCCGGTATTGAGGAATTCATTTTTATCACCGGCCGCAGCAAAGAAATGATTGAAGAACATTTCGATCACCAGCCGGAACTCATGCAAACGCTTGAAGCACGCGGCAAAACCGACATGCTTAAAAAAGTGGTCGACAGTCAAATGGAGGAAGGAAGCTTATTCCTAACGCGTCAGGCAAAACCGCTTGGCCTTGGACACGCCGTATGGTGCGCCCGTAAACTCGTCGGCGATGAGCCATTCGCGGTTATCTTGGTTGACGATATCATCCAGTCCAAGCGCGGTGGTATTGGCCAGCTTATTGATGCGTACGAAGAAACGGGCGGAAATATTGTGGCCGTCATGGATGTTCCGCGTAAGGAAACAAGCAAATACGGAATTATTGACACAAAAGGCGGACAAGAAGACAAACTGGTTCAAATCGACGGACTTGTCGAAAAACCGCGCCCTGAAAATGCCCCGTCTACTTTATCAATTATCGGACGCTATATCCTGCAACCGGAAATTTTCCAATATCTTGAGGCCTTTGAAACCGGTACAGGCGGGGAAATACAGCTAACCGATTCCATGGCCAGATTAATCGGAAAACAGCCATTTCATGGACTTCGGTTCGAAGGGCAACGTTATGATTGCGGTAGCCGCCTGGGATTCCTTGAGGCCAATATTGCGCTTAGCCTCGATGACCCCGAAATCCATGATGATGTCGAAAAAATACTGAAACATCACATAGACGCAGATACATCAAAATCGAATAAGACGGGTAAACCATATGTCATCTCAAACAAGTAATCTTCAAACAAAAGACGCCAACGAAATATCGAAAGGGCATAAATTATCGCCTGTCATCCTTCGTGCGTATGATATTCGCGGCGAGGTAAATGTTAACCTTAACACCGACGACGCGTTCGCCATCGGAATGGCATTCGGCACATACATCAAGCGCCGTAACGGTCAACGTGTATGCGTTGGTTATGATGGGCGCGTATCATCACCGGAAATTGCCGACGCCTGTATCGCCGGTATGGTCGAAACAGGAGTATCCGTCGAAAATGTCGGCCTTGGCCCTACACCGATGCTGTATTTCTCCGTAAAAGACCGCATGGCCGATGGCGGCATTATGATCACCGGCTCACACAACCCACCAACACATAACGGCTTTAAACTGACCTTGCTAAGTGGCCCTGTATTTGGTGAAGCGGTTCAGGAACTCGGCGAAATTTCTGCGAATGGTGATTTTGAACGCGGTGAAGGCAGTGCTGAAGAATACGACATCACTGAGAAATACATTAAACGTCTGCTGAAAGACCTCGATTGCGCCCGCCCGCTTAAGGTAGCGTGGGATCCGGGTAACGGTGCTGCCGGAAATGTGTTGCAGGAACTTGTCAAACACCTGCCCGGGGAACACTTCCTCATTAACGAGAAGGTTGACGGCACATTCCCGGCCCACCACCCTGACCCGACAGTTGATAAAAACCTAGAGCAGCTGCGTCAGGTTGTTCTGGATCGTGGATGCGATATCGGCATAGCATATGACGGTGATGCGGACCGCATTGGCGTGATTGATAACAACGGTGATGTCATTCGCGGCGATACGTTATTAACGATTTACGCCCGCCAGATTTTAAAAGAAAATCCGGGCGCTAGCATCATTGGCGACATAAAATGCTCCCAGACATTCCTTGATGAAATCAAACGCCTTGGCGGCAAACCGGTTCTTTGGAAAACGGGACACTCTCTTATCAAAAACAAACTTTCCGAACTTGCCGCACCACTTGCTGGGGAACTTAGTGGACACATTTTCTTTGCGGACAAATATTACGGCTTTGATGACGCATTATATTGCTCGATCCGCCTTATGAATGCCGTAAGCCAGACTGAAAAAGGCATTACCGAATTCCTTACGCACTTACCGCGCCTTCATAATACGCCGGAAATCCGTATCGAGGTTGATGAAGAGCGTAAATTCCAGATT
>JAUICS010000302.1 GCA_030427765.1 Alphaproteobacteria bacterium | reverse complement strand
CTTCAGCGCGGGTTGAAAACGGCATTGCCGGATAACACAGTCTCAAAACTTGATGACCGTTTTAAATCAAAATTTCCAAAGATTATTGTGGCATCGGTGATTATGGGACTGGGCGTATTTGCCGTTGATTATCATTTGGTTGATTGGTTGAATGATGCATTCGCGTTTTCATCCATATTTGCGCTGACGATAATAGTGGCAACAGGTATGGGCTTATACGCAACCCTCTTGTTTTTAAGTGGCGTTTTAAATAGAAACGATATTGCAAAATATTTTAGGAAGTAGCCAACTGCTTTGCTTTCGCAGGGAATACAGAAAAAGGAATTAAAAATGACAAAAAACACGGTTGTATCAGGTGTACGCGCAACAGGTGACCTGCATTTAGGGAATTATCTTGGTGCCCTGAAACAATGGGTTCAGTTTGTAAAAAATGAAAACGATGCAGAATTTTTGTTCTTCGTTGCCGATCTGCATGCCATTACCACACCGTATGAGGCAAATGAGCTGGCCGACAATACACGTCAGATAACGGCGGCGTATATTGCATCCGGCATTGATATTGAGAAAGTGTCACTGTTTGCCCAATCCGCCGTGCCGGAGCATACATATCTGCAATGGCTTTTTACCTCCGTAACGCCGCTTGGCTGGTTAAACCGGATGACGCAGTTTAAGGAAAAGGCCGGAAAGAAACGTGATAATGCTTCATTAGGACTTTATAGCTACCCTGTTTTGCAGGCGGCGGATGTGCTGCTGTACAAAGCGACACATGTTCCTGTTGGTGAAGATCAGAAACAGCATATTGAACTGTCCCGTGAAATTGCCGGTGCGTTTAACCATCGTTACCAGCAGGATTTCTTCCCGCTTCCGGAACCTATGATTTTGAAAGAAGGCGCGCGTATTATGTCCCTTCGTGACGGGACAGAAAAAATGAGTAAATCTGCCGCGTCGGACATGACACGGATTAACCTGACCGATGACGCGGATACGATTGCCCAGAAAATCAAAAAGGCACGTACCGATCCGGAGCCGGTACCAAGTAGTTTTGAGGATATGGAGGCACGTCCGGAGGCTAAAAACCTTATTACCATCTACTCATCACTCGCGGAGGTGTCGCGTGAATCCGTGATGTCTAAGTATGGCGGTAAGCAGTTTTCGGAGTTCAAAGGCGCACTTGCTGATCTTGCCATTGAAAAACTTGGCCCGATTACGGCAAAGATGAATGAACTTATGGCGGATAAGGCGCAAATCGATGCGATTTTGAATAAGGGTGCGGCGCGTGCCCGTGAGATTGCCGGACCGGTGCTGGAAGACTCAAAGCGCCTGATGGGGTTCTGGTCATAAGCGGGACATCCTGTTGATAAATGCGGACAACTTTGCCGAATTGTAAATCTAACCTTCTATAGGAATCGTGATATCGTTTATAATAACGGTGTTATGTCTCGCCTTGCATTTTTTTTCATATGTTTTGCTGTTCTTATTGCCGGATTTCATGTTGGTTCGGCAAGGGCGGATTATTTCCTTTGGGAAGACCCTGATACCGGCCTGACATTATCGTTTCCGGATTCCTGGCAGCTCGCGTCCAATGTAAATCCATCAACAATGCTTACGTTAAAGGCGCCTGCACCGGCGCAGGACTACGCAACATGCAAAGTCCGTGTAGAGGATGAAACGCGGTATTTAAGCTACCCGCCGATTAATGATAAGGCGGTACAGCGCGTTATGTACGGGAATGATTTCTGGGAACGGCGCGTGGCAACATTTCCGGAGTCTAAATTACTGAAGGTTTATGATCAGGCCGCGCTTGGTCGCCGCGCAGCCAGTTATGCAGTTGCCGATTACCAGAAGAAAATCGGATACCGTAATTTTATTGATATGCGCGGAATTATGTTTGCCTCGCTATACTACGACAAGGTCTATTTCTTCGAGTGTGAAAGCGTGCGACATGAATTTAGGTATTGGAAAGAGATGTTTTTAAGCATCGCGAAATCCATTGATTATCAGAAAGTTCATCATGAACTTCCGAATGGTAACTTCCGCTACTTTCTAGGCGAAGACATTATGATGTTCGACCCGACCGGTGTCGGAACAACCACCTACTAACGCCCTTGTTCGTTCCCCTTTATAACGTATCGCGGTAAAATTAGTGCAAAGTTTTCGAGCATCGTGCTTGCAAAATACGGGCTCTAAGGCATATCTTAGAAACACGTAATGTATCTGATTTTCCAGCCTGATGGCTGAGGGGTAATATAAAAGTAATGTCGGTTTACCTACCAATCGCGGAAATGAGTGTATCTGCAGAAGCCATCCTGCTTCTGGGTACCATCGTCGGGTTTTTATCCGGCGTGTTCGGTGTTGGCGGTGGCTTTTTAACCACACCGTTTTTGATTTTTATGGGTATACCGCCCGCCATCGCGGTGGGGACGCAGTCAAACCAGCTTGTGGCATCCAGCGTGACCGGTGTCCTTGGTCACTGGCGAAAAAATAACGTTGATATTCGTATGGGGCTTGTGATGCTGGGCGGCAGCTCGCTTGGCTCCGTTATCGGAATTCTCATATTCAAACTCCTGCAACATATCGGCCAGATCGATTTGGCAATCTCACTGCTGTATATTTTCCTGCTTGGCTCTGTCGGTTTTATGATGCTGTTTGAAAGTGCACAGGCATTGATTAAAAAAAGCGGCGGTAAGCGAGATTTTAAGCCGCTTTATCAAAATCCGGCACTGCGGAAACTGCCTTATCCGATGAAGTTTCCGAAATCACGTTTGTATATA
>JAUICS010000005.1 GCA_030427765.1 Alphaproteobacteria bacterium | reverse complement strand
TGGGGGAGGATAGCCCCTACCCCGATATGTTCACGGAAGATGTGCTGCGGGACATCAAAACCTTTCTTGAAAACGGCGGTAATGTCATCACTCTCTGCGCCGGTGCCAGCCATATGTGCCAGCGTGTTGAGTTTTTACGGTCCGACGGTTTTCACAAAAAACGCTACAACCCGGAATCTCCGTTTAATGCGCTGGCCGCAGGGCCGATACCCGGACGCGGCCTGCAATACCAGGATGGCGACCGTTACAGCGACATTGATATTACAAAAATAACAGTGACCAATCCGGACGGAAGCGCGTATGACACCAACATATGCTATGGCAACGGCCCCGCCCTGCACTTCGATCAAGCGGATAATATGTATCCGGTCAGAGTAATAGCGCGCTATACGGATATTGAGCATCAACCGGCCGCGGCCGTAGAATTAACAATCGGCAAGGGGAAGCTGGCCATTTTCGGAATACATCCGGAAATTTCACATGCGGAACTGGATGGCGGGGCGACATTCACTGGAAACAGCCATTTACGGGATTGCGCCGATCGCTTGAGAGATTTTGATCATTTACGAGCGCAGCTTGCGCATGATGTTTTCACATCATACACAAGCATCCCCTCATAAAACTCTGGTATATTTAAGAATTAACCGACCACTTGCCAGCCATTATCAGCCCGTAAGAGCACGACGGATAATATCCACATCCTGTGCGATCTGCGCATCATCGCCCATAAGCTCTTCAATCTTACGCACGGCATGCATCACCGTTGTGTGGTCACGGCCACCGAATTTACGGCCGATTTCCGGAAGTGAACGCGGTGTAAGCTGCTTGGATAAGTACATCGCAATCTGACGTGGGCGCGCAACGTTACGTGAACGGCGAACAGAATGCATATCCTGAATACGTAGATTGTAATGCTCAGCCACTTTACGCTGAATCTCATCAATCGTGATGCGACGATCATGTGCCCGAAGAAGATCTTGCAGAACTTCCTGCGTTGTTTCCAGCATAACCGGCTGACCCGACACTTCGGCATGCGCCGCGATACGGTTTAACGCACCTTCAAGCTCACGAATGCTAGATGTAATTTTCAACGCAAGGAATTCAAGAACAGATTCCGGCACGTCGATTTCAAGCTGCTCACGCTTTGACTGCAAAATACCAAGACGAAGGTCATATGTAGTCGGGTGAATATCGGCAACCAATCCCCATGACAGACGGGAACGAAGACGTTCTTCAAGACCGGTAAGATCAGATGGTGATTTGTCGGCTGAAATAATGATTTGTTTATTTTGATCAACAAGAGCGTTGAATGTGTGGAAGAATTCTTCCTGTGTTGTTTCTTTACCGCCAATGAATTGGATGTCATCAATCATCATGACATCAACGGAACGTAACTGCTCCTTAAACGCCATCATTTCATCACGGCGAAGGGAACGCACAAAGTGATACATGAATTTTTCGGCTGATAAATACAGGATTTTCTTTTCCGGCTCACGCTCAGAAATGGCAGATGCAATCGCCTGCATCAAATGTGTTTTACCAAGACCAACACCGCCATATAGAAATAACGGGTTAAACGGAATGGATGGACTTTCCACCACACGACGAGCGGCGGCGTGCGCCAATGCATTCGGCTTGCCAACAACAAACGACTCAAACGTGAAACGCTTGTCCAAAGGAGATGACAATTCTTCAATAACGGCCTGAATATCGGCAGCGGCTTTTGGCTTTGCGGCCACAGAACCATTAGAGCCGTCTACACCTGCATCAGTATCAAACTTCACAACATTTGTCGGAACAACAACGATCTTAAGCTCTTTAATGTCTTCATTCAGACCAGTGCACATTTTAAGAACTTGCTCGGCATAATGCTTTTCAACCCATTCACGCATAAAACGTGTTGGCGCAGACACTTCTAATGTTCCGCTTTGCGGATAATAGGCTTGCAGAGTAAGGTGCTTTAACCAGCTACGGAATACGGCCTCGCCGAATTCGATCTTCATATTCTGGTACACTTTTTCCCAAGACGTTTTGATCTCGGCTGTCGGCTCAAGAGGATCTCCAGGCAACACGGTTTCCATTGATTTTTTCATAGCACCTTTAGCTGCAAGATCCTTCATCCTTACTTTCTCCATACTTTTAAAGTTTACATTCTGCATAAAATTGTTTTCAACGCGTCAATTTGACACGTCAAAAACGGGCCCAATTTCAGGCCAGTTCTTTCAAAGTCGGCTTCCCACACTTTGAATATCAGAGGCACAGGAAAAGTGTTTGCAAACACGTAAAGTTTGCATTGCATCCACTTATTATCCATTCAAAATTACATGCGTTGTGAAGTATTTTTCCTGTTCAACACAATGCCGCATTTCATACATCACGAGTAAATATATAGACCAAGCGACCTATATGTTCTCCTACTCTGAACCCTGAAAAAAATTCGAAAAATTCGATTTTTTTAAGGTCCGTATATGTACCCCTGAAATCTAAAAACAGGTTACAACAGGAATCGTATTCATTGCAATGAGAACAAATAGAGAAATGTAAAAAAAGTAATAATCGTACGCACAAAACCCGCGCAACAGAAGTATTAGCGAAGTAATTACTTACATCGCTAAAATAGAAAACAAGTATAAATTTTTGTTTTTGTTTAATTTCCTAAACCTGAAGATTTAGGCTGCTTGTTTTAAGGATTTAATGTGACCTGACAAGCGGGATAAAAGACGAGAAGATGTATTCTTGTGCAAAATGTTTTTTGCAACAGAACGCATGATAACAGGTTGCAACGCGGCATACTCTTTTTCTGCCAAAGCAGAGTCACCAGCTTCGATCGCCAAACGCACTTTTTTGATTTGTGTTCTCATACCGCTACGTCTGTCACGGTTGATGATTGCACGACGTGCATTTCTACGAATTCTTTTTTCTGCCGATTTACAATTTGCCATTGTTAAAACCTAATTTTCTCTTTCGTTTTTTAAAGATCAAAGATTAATACTCTTTTCCAAACCCAATTGTCAAGCACTAATGTACATACCGAATCGCTTTATTTTCAATCCGTTTGATCAGATGGCGATAGCTTGAATTTTACCAGTTTTTTTCCGTCCACTGAATTGATAGTCAAAACAAGACGTTCGTCTTCTCTGATATAATGTCCCTTTAAAATCACCTTCCAACCTAATTGTGGCAAAACGTCGTCATAAAACGAAAACACCACATCATCATATGCATCATTGGCTGGTACACCATTGACTGGCAAATCATTCACTAGCGCGACTTCCTCAACAATACGTCCTGTGGGTTTATCAAAGACAACCGTATCCTCTGGCATATATGTGAGCGCAGGCATAAGCGGAACATCTTCCAGAACAGTAAAATACTCAACATCCGCATTTGCATGCAACTGATATGGATACATTCCAATAGTGCAGATCAATGCCGCTGTTATAAAAAGTGCTCTTAGAAAATGCATATGTTTTCTACCGTTTCCTAGACTTGCTTGTATGGACAATAATACGTAGAGCGCCCGGATTGAACAATACGGATTATGCAGTTGTCCTTTTTTTCCTGCCCGGTCGACGTTTTACATTCGCAATCGGGGCATACCAAACCATCACGTCCATAGACAGAAAACGAATGCTGGAAATACCCCGTGCCGCCATCGATATGGGTGTAATCCTTTAATGTGCTGCCCCCTGCCATAATCGCGCGGCCCAATACATCACGAATTGCAGGAACGAGTCTACCACACTCATCCTTTGTTAATGATGCCGCGGACCTGTCCGGACGAATACCGGCATCATATAATGCCTCACACACATATATGTTTCCCAGCCCCGCCACTACCGATTGATCCAGCAGGACATTTTTTATCGGCCCTTTCCGTGATGAAAGGGATGCACGCAATCGCTCCGGACCGAAATTATCGTTTAACGGCTCCGGCCCCAATTTTTTCCTGCATGCAAATTCATTTGCATCAATACCCGGATAATATTCGATATACCCAAACCGTCTTGGGTCATTAAATATCATCGTCCTGTCATTCGACATTTGAAATAACAAGTGATCATGTTTACGGCGGTTATATCCGCGCATCTGCCCATCGCGCACGAATACATTTCCGGACATCCCCAAATGTATGCTGAGAATGGCGGCATCATCGCCGTTCTTTGAAATTGTATTGATAAGAATGTATTTGCCGCGCCGATCAATATTTTGTATACGGCGCCCCGTAATAATATCGGCAAAATCTGTCCGTAATGGAAAACGCAAATCAAAACGGTCAATGGCGACATCTTCAAACGATGCGTTATCAATTGTCATCTCAAGCGCGCGACGGACGGTTTCAACTTCCGGTAACTCTGGCATAAAACATCACCAATTACTTTTTATAAGGTGACCAAAGTATTATGTCGGAATTCATTAATGTAAATATTTTACTTTTCTCTAAACCCTGCGCCAACGGCTCATACTGGCCTGCGTCCCATACATATTCGCCGTTATAGATATAGATATTTGATGCAGAATACCGTTGCCCAAACGGTATATAATTATAAAAACTGCCTCCATCCTTTGGTACACCCAATGACTGGTCACGCGAAAGCTTTAATGTATTGCCAATCTTTTCGACTCTTCCAACATTATAATGACGGATGCTGTTCAATGCATTTCCGTATATAATTTGGTATACCCCGTCTTTTATATATAGCTCAGCAAAATGGGGATCCAGGGACACCGTCCAATATCCATCAAGATTTGCAACCGGGCGCAGAGAATTCGGAACAATGTTTTTGCTTTTGCGGCGCGTTTCCTCGGCCGCCTTTTGCCGTTTTACGCTCTCCAAATCCTCAACATTGATTGCCGGCCGTGCAACGTCAACATCTGTCAGACCTTCGGACAGAGGATTAGAAAATCTCTGTATGGCAAAATACGCCATTACCATGCATAGCAACACACCGACACCAAATATACCGTATCCGACAAAATGTTGTGCTGATTGCCTGGCTTTGGGTGTTGCTGTTTTTTTTGATTTTGACACAGGTGGTTTAACCGGCGTCTTAATCGGTGGTTTACGCATCCGGTTTTCTTTCGCCGGCGGCCTCTGTCCGGAGCCTTGTGATGGAATATCGTTTGTCATGTTACTATACTCACGACCATTTTACGCCTGTTCAAAAAAAAACGCCACATTTGAACAAAGTATAACGCCAAAAAAAAGACCACTCTAAGAAACTTAGAGTGGTCCGTGTGTGGGGAAACTTAACTTGTGTGTGTGTATTATTTAACCAATCAGATATTCACTAATGCATAAAAAATACCGTATGGTGCATTTTTAATAACATTGAAATTAGGGGTTGTCAACTAAAAATTTATCATTTATAACGCATCGTGCATAAATAATAACAAAGCAGTTAAATATACACACTGGAAGTAGGCATGGTAACTATTGAGCAAATAAAAGCAGCACGCGCACTCCTTGGATGGTCTCAGGGGGAGCTCGCTAAGCATGCTGGCTTGTCTCAAACAGGAATTGCCCGTATTGAGATAGGAACCCAGACGCCGACAATAACAACACTGCAAAAAATCCAGCTTGTTTTCGAGGCAAACGGTATCGAATTTATAGAAGGTGGTGTTCGCAAATCAAAAGACCGTCTCTTAGTAATAGAGGGTGATGATAGTCTGGCTCGGTTACAAAATGATATTTTCACATCACTAGAAGAAGATAAAGATGATGAAGTCTGCCTTCTCGGCATTGTCGAAATCGGGCCCGAGGAAGAATACAACTACAAAAAGACACAAGAGCAGGTTAAACGCCTACAAGAGATTAATAAGCGCGAACGTATCCTTATTGAAGAAGGTACAACTAACTTTATTGCACCAAAATCATGGTACAGATATGTTCCAAAGGCCTATTTTTCAACTTACACCGTGTATATATATGCCAATAAAATTGCCTTGTTACTGCGCAACAGTGAACCAAAAGTCCTGTTGTTCGAAAATCCGTTTTTCGCAGAAACAATGAAAATCACATTCAATTTTGTATGGGATCATGCCCAAAAGGTTGAGGAGTAAGCAATGTTTCAGATGAGCAACGCATCATATACACTACAGACCAGTGCATCAAAAACTGCAAGCCACACTGGCGGATCCAGTTTCCAAAAACCGGACATGACAAGCAAAGAAAACCGGCTACAAGGCATTTTGGCTGAACACAGCTTCATACTTCCTCTTGAAGAAGATCATCTGGCCGCACTTAAATATGTACTGTCATTGAAATTTTCTGATGATTATTTTTGTAACTCCCCAGTCTATATGATTATTACAGGTCGCCGTGGGATGTGGGTTTACGCGAAGAATGAAATTGCTGTGATTTTCTGTCTCCACCCAAATAAGAAAGACACAATTCTGGTATTTCCAGCGTACACGCAGCAAGACAATCCGGATTACTCGGAACTTCTGGCCATATTGAATAAAAGCGGCCTACGTATTGAAATGTCCCGTTTTCAGGACATACCATCACAAAACCAACAATATCGCAAAATACCGGAACATGTTCTGGACTGGAAATACCCATCACATACTATTGATTGTCACAAGGTCCTGGCAAAAGAGGGTAAGGATTTTGGCGTTATCCGTCAGACGGTCAATAAATTTGCCAAGCAAAACGTTACAACACGCCGTATTGATTTCGATGCACATAAGAACATCATCCTATCGATTGCCAATGTCTGGACGCAGGATAGCCCAGAGTATTTTGAAAATTATGATTTAGCATCAAAATACTTCAAGGGCCTTTGCAAATTAGGCGCAAACAAACATAGTCACATCGATGGTATACTTCTATACATGGAAGGTAAGCCAGTCGGGTTTTCCATTTGGGATAAGCCATACAACAATTCAAAAATCGCATGTCATTTTGCATCCCAACTAAATACAAAGAACATTACAAATCTCAGCACATTGCTCATTTACAAATCGTGTGAAGAGCTTGTGAAACACAATATTGATTATCTGTGTCTGGGTGGTTCGGAAACAGATGGGCTTGACCGTTACAAGCGTAAATTTGCGCCGGTTCACAGCATGCATTTAAAAACATACAAGCCTGTGATCGCAACACAAAATAAAAATGCTGCTTAGCAATACACTTTAAGCCATTTTATATCCGGCAAAGACGATCCTGTCGGCACCGTTAAATACCTCTTCCGCATACAAGACTTTGCCGTATTCATATGTTGCCAACGCGCCAAATTCGGATGACAGGTCTGAATTCCCTTCACTGTTCAAATTTACAAACCCACTTAAACGATTATTGAATGAGCAACCCTCCGGCTTATCTTCAACAGCAACGTAATAATGGGCCCCCAGATCAGGAACATTGACAATCCACCAACGTGAAAATTGCCCATTATCTTCTGATGTCAGGGTGTAACTATCCCAATGCCGTGTCTGCCCATCAAACGCACGCATTGTGTACCGGTCCACACCAACGACTTTTGATTCCGGACAAAAATCATAATTAACCGTGTCACCGACGTTCAAAGATACATCTGTCATAAAGGCCTCCATTTTTTTCTGTTTTATATGTTTTTTGGGAAAAGCACCATCGAAATCAGAACAAGAATAATTTTATTTGACATATTGTCTAGACTTATGTAGAAAATTGCATTATGTCAATACTAGAGCAGCATTTTGAACGCGTTAGAGAAATGGAAGCCAAAGGCATTCCCATTATACGTGGTGTGTTTTCCGATGCGGGCAGAACACTTATAGATCCATATGAATTTGAAGATTCAGGAGGGATTAATCTCAATTTATGGCGTTTTCTGAAATGGTGCCATGACACAGGGACTGCACCTATAACCATTTTATCTGGTGATCCGGAAGGCATGCAGGCGGAATTCAATAAACTTGGAATCAACCTAAACGAGATTGATGCAGCAGGCATCCGTAAAAAATCTGATACTTTCCATGACGCTTATGTAAGGCAAAAACAAGACAATAATGCTATCTACGAAGGATTAGAGAGAAAATCAGATTTTAAGGCTAGAGCATCATACGTACTGGAACTTGTCATAGATGATATGTTCCCGTGGGATGCCAATGGGATACTAGATACAGGAAAACTGGCCCTTACACATTGGGACCCGATGGACCCGGAAGTCCGCGCATTTTTGGCATCCGAAGAATACAAAACGCTCAGCCGTTAAACACCAGACAACAAAAAAGCCGGACATTAAAGCCCGGCTTCTTATTATTCCTTAGTCGGGAATATGGATTACATCATCATGTCGCCCATACCGCCCATGCCGCCCATGCCGCCCATGCCGGCACCGGCGCCTGCAGCATCATCTTTTGCTGGAAGTTCAGTCACAACAGCCTCTGTTGTGATAAGAAGACCTGCAACAGATGCCGCATCCTGAATAGCAGTACGTACGATTTTCACTGGATCGATAATACCGGCTTTCACAAGGTTCGTGTACTCACCTTTTTGAGCATCAAAACCGAAGTCAGTATCTTTCTGGTCTGTCATTTTACCAACGACGATTGACCCTTCTGTACCTGCGTTTTCAGCAATCTGACGAACAGGAGCGTCAAGAGCCTTACGGATGATCTGAACACCAACATTCTGATCTTCGTTATCACCTTTGACTTTGTCCAGAACGCCGCGAGAGTATAGAAGCGCAGCGCCACCACCAGCAACAACGCCTTCTTCAACCGCCGCGCGTGTCGCATGCATTGCATCGTCAACGCGGTCTTTACGCTCTTTCACTTCAACTTCGGACGCACCACCAACGCGGATAACAGCAACACCGCCAGCCAGTTTAGCCAGACGCTCTTGCAGTTTTTCACGGTCGTAGTCAGAAGATGTTTCTTCAACCTGAGCGCGGATCTGGGCACAACGTGCTTCGATCTCTTTTTTCTTACCAGCGCCGTCAACAACTGTTGTTTCATCTTTGCTGATTGTGACTTTCTTCGCTGTACCAAGCATGTCAACTGTTACGTTTTCAAGTTTGATACCAACATCCTCGGAAATAACCTGACCACCTGTTAGGATCGCCATATCTTCCAACATTGCCTTACGACGGTCACCGAAACCAGGTGCCTTAACGGCAGCCACTTTCAAGCCACCACGTAGCTTGTTAACAACCAATGTTGCCAATGCTTCGCCTTCAACATCTTCTGCGATGATCAAGAATGGACGGCCAGACTGCGCAACCGCTTCAAGAACCGGAAGCATTGCTTGCAAGTTTGACAATTTCTTCTCATGAAGAAGAATGTATGGGTTTTCAAGCTCAGCAATCATTTTTTCCGAGTTTGTAACAAAGTATGGTGAAAGGTAACCACGGTCGAATTGCATACCTTCAACAACATCCAGTTCTGTTGCCAATGATTTTGCCTCTTCAACTGTGATAACGCCTTCGCGGCCAACTTTATCCATGGCTTCGGCAATCATGTCGCCGATTTCTTTGTCACCGTTTGCGGAAATCGTTCCGATCTGACCAATTTCACTACTCGTTTTAATTGGCTTGGCGCGTTTTTTAAGATCTTCAACTACGGCTTCAACGGCTTTGTCGATACCGCGCTTAAGATCCATCGGGTTCATACCGGCCGCAACGGCCTTAACACCTTCACGGATAATGCGCTGTGCAAGAACTGTTGCAGTTGTTGTACCGTCACCGGCAGCGTCATTTTGCTTTGTGGCAACTTCTTTAATCATTTGTGCGCCAGTGTTTTCAAGCTTGTCTTCAAGCTCGATCTCTTTCGCAACAGTCACACCGTCTTTTGTAATGCGTGGTGCGCCGAATGATTTTTCAATAACAACATTACGTCCTTTTGGACCCAATGTGACTTTCACTGCGTTGGCAATTGTATCAACACCCTTAAGGATGCGGTTACGTGCCTCAGTTGAAAAACGTACATCTTTAGCAGACATAATTTTTACCTCTTTCTATAAATTGATTAGTTTTCGTTAGAAGAAACGACCGTTAACCCGGGTAGGTTTCAGGCAGCTTTTTTCTTCTTATTTTTACCTTCTAGAATTCCCATGATGTCAGATTCACGCATCACGATAAGTTCTTCACCATCTAGCGTTACTTCGTTACCTGACCATTTTGCGAAAAGAATGCGATCGCCTTCTTTAACGTCTAGCGCAACAACTTTTCCAGTTTCGTCACGTGCACCAGAACCAACAGCAACAACTTCACCTTCCATCGGCTTTTCTTTTGCTGTGTCTGGAATAATAATACCACCGGCAGTTTTTTCATCCTGCTCTATGCGGCGAACAAGTACTCTGTCATGTAATGGACGGAATTTCATATCATCCTCCTTAGTTTGTGTTATATTCAGCAGGTCGTTATCAGCAAGAGTAAGCCTGATCACGACCCCTACTACACCCGAATCAAGAGTGCTAGCACTCAAATAATCCAAGTGCTAAAATATATATTACATGCTTATGACAGAATCAAGAGATTCTCATCAAATTCTCGATAAAAATATTCAAACTTTTATTCGCGAGCACGAAGATGGCGATGTAAAGGCTCTGGCATTACAAAAACTGCCTAACCCAAACTGGCCGCGCCCCGAGATTTTGAACCAGATAAAAGCACGGCAAAAGGCCGCATCAAAACTGCCAACATGGCATAAAACTGACGGCATCATTTTTCCCCATTCGGATGTGATCGAGCAGGCATCATCCGAGGCCGCAGCAACATACAAAGCATCATTAGTATCGGGCAAAAATTTTGCCGATCTGACGGCTGGGGCCGGCGTTGACACATATGCCTTTTCACGTGTCTTTTCAAATGGATATGCGATTGAAATTAATGCACATTCTGCGAATATACTTACGCACAACCTTAACTCATTAAAACAAAGCAATATCAATGTGATAAATGAGTCGTCAGAAGTGATTTTAGAAACCCTGCCAAATGTCGATTTTATCTATGTCGACCCTGCCCGCCGTGATCAATCGGGCAAGGGGAAATACAACCTTTCATCCTGCCAGCCGAATGTTATTTCCCTCCTTCCCCTTCTGCTGAAAAAAGCAAAAACGGTGATGGTTAAAACGTCGCCGATTCTGGATATATCGAAGGCATATGACGATTTAAACGGGCATGTGTCAGAATGCCATATCGTTGAATGGGACGGGCAGGTAAAAGAAATCCTCCTCATCCTATCGGCAGAAAACAAAGCCCCATTAAATGACATTCCCATCCATGCTATTCAGATTGATAACAATGGAAAACCGACGCTGAATTTTGAATTCACACTATCCGGCGAAGAACAGGAATCATTATTACCTTCCAAGCCATTGAAATATTTATATGAACCGCGCCCCGCATTAATGAAATCCGGTGCATTCAACTTATTAAGTAACCGAACAAACACACATAAAATTCAAGCACATACGCATCTTTATACCAGCGCAGAATTGAATAATGACTTTCCGGGCAGGGCATTTGAAATCCAGAACGTTATTGCAGCGGATAAAAAATCCCTGAAATCGATTTTGCCAGATGGAAAAGCCAATTTGAGCCTTCGGAATTTTCCAATGCCAATTGATGCGCTGAAAAAGAAGTTCGGGATCAAAGACGGCGGTCAGGAATATCTTTTTGCCTGCACGCTTAATGACGGAAAGCATGTTTTGATACACTGCCGAAAAGTTTAAAAGGGAAAGTTTAGCGTTTCAATTCGTCAGGCTCCAAGCCATCATCGTCCAAGCCATCATCGGGTGTAACACGTAATGCACCGCCGCTTCTATCGTCGGCAGATGGATCGCGGTTAAATTCACTCGATACATGTGGCGTAGATGGCGACGCAGACGCACGGTCCACATCGGCCCCCAAACGCGTTGACGGTGATGGCGGTACGTATTCATCCCCGCCTGTAATATCAGGGCCATCGTCATTATTATTATCGGCAAAATCACGTTTTACATCAGAATCTTTTCTATATTCGGCGTCACAGGAAATTCCAAAACGGATATTTGCAATCGACGCACAAATATTCATCACAAAAATATGAACCGCATTCACGTTACCCGTTAGAAATGCCGTAAGCACAACCGGAATCGCCGACCCAATTGACAAGTAACGTGACATGCCCGCATCGGATAAGGTTGGACGGGATGCCCCCAAAAGGCGATCCATAAATGATTTTTGCCCGTTTTTCATCGACATGGCGAGCATGTTGGCGGGAACAAGCGCCACAAGACTTAACAATGCCCAGCTACCGGCCACAAGGTTATACGCCACCGCGCCAAGCGCCGCGGTAATTTCAGACGGTCCAAGCATAGCCATAGACGAATGATACAAACGGCCGAACCCTGTCCTTTCCGGACGTTCATTCGGGAATAATTCGTATGCCTTCTTTACATTTGCCGCCCCGAATAATAATCCACCAACCGCAGGCAATCCCCATTGCCAAAGCGGTGCGGATATACCGCCAAACAGTCCCATCCCAACCGATAAGGCAGAAACACCAAACATAATCGTCCCGTTCATTTCAAGGGCCGATTTATCCTTCGACAAATACCGGCTTGTAACATGCTGTACCCCGCCGCCAATGCCGGAAAGCGGCATATGTGGTAACAACCCATGCTTACTTGCCTTCACGGCGAGTGACAATACCAAATTCCCCACCATAAGATACAGCGGAAAACCGCCTATAATGGAAAACATGACAACATGGCCAATTGTAAACAACAGGCCGTTATCACGGTATGAATCGGTTAGAAAATTTGAAAGACGGCTGGATTTATTGCGGTCAGGCATAATAAACCTGCGGCTTACGGTGCCGGATCAAAGGACGCGCCGTCAAATAATGTGTCATCATAGTCACGAGCCAGCGAAATTGTATCTTCAAACAAACTGTAATTTTCCTGCTGGCGTCCCTTAATACCCACCAAATCCGTGTAAAAAGGTGGAAAATGGGAAATCATATTCGCAACATCATCTTGTGAAAATTCCTGCCCATCCGACGTAACACCGTTCACAATCCATTCCAGATGATATGGCATGTTATTGGCAAGTGGCCCTTCTATGCTTGAACCATACAGTCCAATATCCATGACGTCTGTTGTCTCTTCACCCGGCCCTTGAAGCATGACAAGTTTACAGAATTTCGGATGTTCGAAGAATTTGATATTTTCAGTACCGTTTGCATCATCCCCGCGCATAACATCGGCACGGAACGCGGCGTAGTCCTGCAACAAATTGGCAAGAGCCGTATTGTGCGGTACCTCGTCCTCATTCCCCGCGCGGACCATAAGCAGATTGCCGGCAGAGTCGACCAGCGCAGCCGCATTAAATTTTTTCGTCACACCATTTTCAACGGCCTTTTTTGCCTCATGCACCAATACCGGGGCCAGAACCTCGTCAACCTTATCCGGCGATCCAAAACAAACGCCTTCCGGCAGAACATCGTACCGATCAATAAGGGCATCAAGCTTTCCGTCCGTATGATCAAAATCGGTATATACAAGGTTGCTTAAATCCTCATACCCCTTACCACCGGAACGGTTGATAATGTCACGCACGTTTTCAAGACTGCTTCCAAACGTCTCACCGGAACGGCGCTGCAGATCACGAAACGCCTCCATGTCAGCTTCTTCAACCAGCTCATATACAAAGTGATCTTCTGCCAATCCACGAAGCCCCTTTGGCAAACGCTCAAAATCAACTTTATCGACATCAATACTTCCGTCATCATGGGCGGCATTGCAGCTAATTCCCGCAAAACCATCGGCGGCAATGGTACGAACAGAAAAGTCATAGACGGTTTTCAGTGCCATAACCTTCAGACGTGCGGCGGACGTTAAAATTGTTCCTGCGCACATCATGCATGGGTCGAGGGATGATACAATCACCAGGTCCTCAAGTGGCGGCAATTGCGCGCCATCGTTTTCCATCTCGTAATACCATGTCAGGATTTGACGCTCCACATGCGCGGTCGGGTTACTGACGATACCGTCTTCAATCACGCGGTTCTGGAACGATTTTACGACACGGCCATCCTTATCCGCCAAAACACCGCCAACACCGAACGTTCCTCCATCATGTGCGGCCTCGGCACGCTCGACGGCCAGACGGTATAAATCAATTGGTTTCTGCGGTTCGGAATTTTCGAACTGGTAGGTCATATCGATCCCCTAAACATCTTATTCATAAGATTTTCTAAATTTCGATATGACAAATAACAATATTATATCGTGAATGCAACCAAATTATGCAAAACGTTTCGTCGTTAATTTGTCATGCCCTGAAATTTTTTAAAAAAATTATATGGGGATCCGAATCCCCGCATAAAGCGGGGATGACAAATGGAGATTATATCAAAAATCGAGTTTACCTGCAGCGAGGATATGCTTGCCGCCCGCCTCTTGGACCAATATCGCAATGCCATCCGCATTATTGGGGATGTCCGGATTGATCTTGAATTCCCGTTCCGCCCCATCCCAATCCGCAATGCGTTCCATGGATAATACGGAATAATGATAGGTCAGGCGTTTACCACCATTTTCCCCGCGCGGAATCGTCACCGTATTTTCATTCGTGTACGAAAACACCACTAATTCAACGTGATCATTTAGCCCCTTCTGCAAGGATAGATCATACCCGCCAGCGCGCTCTTTCACATTGATGGGCTTTAACGTACTGGCATTTGCCTTACGCAGTGCGGTTGCAACCTCACTGCGGCGCGAACCAACGGCACTTTCACGGCCGTTCACAATCAATTGCGGGGTAAACACACGCCCGTTTGTTATACGGCTACCGTAAACACGTTGACGCTGCGTACAGAATTCCTGCGAAAACGTATCTTTCCAATTCAAGTGGTTCCAGTATGTCACGTGGCAGGAGAGCGGAATAACATTGTCATTCTGCCCAAGGTCCCCTAGCAACGTATCGGCGGGCGGGCAGGAATAGCAGCTTTGTGATGTGAACAGCTCCAGCACAATCGGCGCATCATTTTTAGACAGCGTATCGGCAATGGCCCTATTCCCAATTTGCCCCGACCATGCCCCATGCACCGCGATAATTGTTCCCACCA
>JAUICS010000301.1 GCA_030427765.1 Alphaproteobacteria bacterium | reverse complement strand
TAAGGCTTTATCCGACCTAAAAGCCGATGGGACAGATATTGTTATTATGGCCGATTGCGGAACAACTGCGTTTGACGCGGTAGAACAGGGACGATCCATAGGTTTGGACATCGTCATACTGGATCACCATGAAACCGAAGACGCATTGCCGGAGGCAAATTTCCTGATCAACCCTAAACGACCGGATGATTCATCAGGATACGATATGATGGCCGCCGTCGGCGTATCGTACATGACGTGTATTGCAATTAACAACGTTCTACGTAACGAACGTTTTTACGAAACCAACCATGATATAATCGAGCCGAATTTAAAAAACATGATGGATCTTGTTGCCCTGGGCACGGTGTGCGACATGGTACCGCTTACGGGACCAAACCGCCTGTTTGTCCGACGTGGATTTGAAATGATGGCCGATACCGAAAATGTCGGTCTAAAAACCCTTATTGAGACGGCAAATATATCCGGCCCCGTTACACCAATGCATGCGGGATTTGCCCTTGGCCCCCGTATTAATGCCGGATCACGCGTTCACCGTTCGGAAATCGGCGCATGTCTTCTATCCACCGATGATAAAAACGAGGCCATCGAACTGTCTTACCAGCTTCAGGAATGCAATGAGAAGCGTAAGAAAATTCAAAATGAAATGACCGCCCGCGCCAACAATATCATTATGGCGCAGGAATTGGAGGGCAGGCCCGGCATTGTCATCAGCGACCCTGACGGGCACCCCGGCCTTGGCGGCCTTGTGGCCGGCCGAATAAAGGAAAAATACGGTGTTCCCGCATGCTGTATAACGTTCGCACCCGGACCGGATGGTGAATTAGAAGGGCGGGGTTCCGGCCGATCTATCAAAGGCGTTAACATCGCTGACATATTCATCAATGCACGGGCCGAGGGTTTACTTGTAAAAGGCGGCGGCCATACAATGGCAGGCGGCTTCACAATAGAACAAAATAAAATCAATGAGTTCCGTGATTTTTTTGAGAAAAGCGTTAAAGAGCAACTTGACAATAAACCGGTTGTAGAAGATATCGCCATAGACGGTATAATTTCGGCACGCGGCGTAAAGCCGGAATTTGTTCGCCTCATCGAAAACCATGTCGGCCCGTTTGGCCAGGCCAATCCGGAACCGACATTTATCCTTCCAAACGTCAAAATCCACCAATCCGATATTGTTGGTAAGGACCATGTCCGCTGCATTGTATCGGATAGAGAAGGGGGCGTGCGCATTAAGGCCGTGGCCTTCCGCGCGGCAGAAACATCACTGGGTCAAGCCATCCTTAAAGATTACGCCTACCATGAATTTCATCTAACCGGTCAATTGAAGGTTGATAACTGGAACGGTAATGACCGGGTTGAACTACACATTACGGATGCCGTTTTTGCCAATTCAGCACAACAACAAGCAGTCAAGGCAAAAAGCGCCTAAAAGTAGAATTTTCTTTACATTCCAACTGTTTTTCATATAATCAAGAACAGTAAGCGTACATAATTATGGATTTCTAACGCATGATATTTGGCAGAGGTAATCAGACTGGTGCAAAGCATGGGCAGCCAGAGAAGCCTGACAACGGTGATCAGGAATCAAGCTATCTTGAACAAATTCGGGAACGCCTAAGGCGCGGCATTAACGAGGATGATCGTGCAGAATATCTCGACGACTTAAAAGGGTCTCTTTTAGGCAGGGTGCGCGAATTAGACGTCTCCGGAGCACTTAAAGATTTTTCAAAATATAGAAAACATGGTGGACGGCTTGGCGATATTTTTTCACGGGCCAAACGTGGCGGCTTCCAACTTCCGAAAGAAATGTTATTCATTGCAACCGCTGCTGCATTATACGGTTCCCTGACATTTTGCCCGTTAAGTATTGTCTTTACCGGCATTTCAACGGCAATGTATGTTGGCTTTAACGCACTACAAAGATATGCCGAGGGAAATAAAGACCTAAAACCGTCTTTAAGCGACCTTGCATCATCGGTATTCCGCGGCACTGCCGGTGGATTAACTATATACGCATCTATGGCCATTGGCGCACCAATTCTTGCGCCGGCGATTGCAGCATATTGGCTATACGCAACTACAAAATATACCGATCTGGAAAAGCATGAACTGAGCACGATGTCTGTTATTGCAAGTCTTCTTTCACTATCATATTACGCCGCACTTGGAATGCATTATACCGGAATTGATCTTGGAATAATCTCGGACATAATTGATGCCGTTATAACAAACGGCGTAGAAACGTTCGGTAACTTATTCAATATTACGGATACCGTCATCGGCGATTACTTTAATTTTAACTCTCCGTCACCCGGGCATTAATAAGCAGTAGAATTATGATCACAACGAAGTCATTACAGACATACTTCCCGACAACACAGCTTGCGGTGACCGCTACAAACATAAGCAGTCAGTCTGTGCCATATGGCGATAAGGGACATAACCTGCATGTCACAACCGTTCAACGTAAAGACAGCACGGAATATAAGGGCACAATATTCTTTGTCCACGGCAAGGAATTATTCTCCGAAATATATGACGAAAAAATCGCCATGATGTCATCTATGGGATACGATGTCATATGTTTTGATCTTCCTGGGCACGGCTTATCATCACGCAGCCATCTGGCAAAACCGGGGCGATTATATCACGATGAACCAGATGCATTTATCAAGGCAACAGAGGCCGCATTTCGCCACGGCATGGAAAACCTATACGGTGAGAACTGGGAATCATGTGAACAATGTGAAGCAAATGTAACTGTTGCCGGACATTCAACCG
>JAUICS010000300.1 GCA_030427765.1 Alphaproteobacteria bacterium | reverse complement strand
AAACTATCGCTCCCACAATAGTCCCAAGCCCAAAGATTCCAAATGCAGAAGGCCACCGTATATCTATTATCTTTTTGTCCGACATTCACTTTTTAAAATGCACTCTGTTTAGTTTAACATTGTATTATCAGAATTAGACGATTTTAAACAACCCTTTTGTCACTGATCCTCTGTTCAGAAAAGTACAGTTTTCAAAACGTCCATGAAAGCGACAAACAAAAACATCTTTACATAAACCGAAGCTATCGCTACACTCTTGACATAAAAAAGGGAGATGGATATGCACGTGGTTGATGACAAGGCCCCTCGTTATACAGTTGAGGGCACGCATTTAAAATTAACACAGACGTTCGAAGACGGGGCGACAACACCGAAAATCGTCGCGCAGTTACTGGGCGAGAACGGGCAGACCGTATCCCAGAAAATTCTGACCGGCACAGGCACGCAGGAGGACATCGACCTACACACATATTTCACCGCCGTCGTTGCCGCCATGGGTATGGAAGGTAAAAACGCAGATGTATATCTTAGCGCACGGTATGAGCGCGTATCACCAAGCGCACTGTCCCCAAAACATCAGGATTCCTACAAAGTTATTCTTGAGGCCGGACCAACCGCCGATGAATTGCCTGACAATGTAAAAGAGCCCAAAGAGATTATCTTCAGGCCCCATTTAACGCTTGTCCGTTAAATTTTTCAGCCTATCCACTGGTCTAATCGAACTGTAAGGCGCACGCGTCAATGTTGAAAAATCACATATGATCGTGAGGACGCTTGGTGAAAATCACAATCACATTTTATTTTTCATAAAAATATTGACATACCCTTCATACTGGCGTTATCTTACCGCGAGATAAATTACACTTATGGAAAACATTATGATTTTTAATTACGCCGGTTTTCAAAATGAATTTCTCGAGTATTTGGAAGATGACCTGACGCTCGAACAGGCAATGGAACGCCATCTTAAGCGGTTTAATTTTCATTCCGAATATAATGCCATAAATGAAAAACAGCCCTATATCCATGAAATGCTGCATCTTGTGTTCGGCCTTGCCATGATGGGATGTACGCAGCCGGACAGCGAAGCTCAAAAGCTTTTGGACGCATATAGAAGCTATGATTTCTATCAAGGGCACATGCCGATGGAAATGATCATTACCGGTTACCAATTCCACCTTTTTAATCGTTTGCTGTCAGAAGATGGGTTTGACTTCGACTTTTCCGATGATGATGCCTACTTAAACTTGTCGAATGCCGAATATGATCCAGACCACCCTATTGCGAAGGCATATGATTTAGGGCTAATGGCCGCACGCTACCTCTCATACAAAACGGGGCAACCCGTTGTCGACATCATGGGGGAATATGCATTTAGCGTAAAACATCTTATGAATGCCGCGTTCGAGCATACGTTTATATATACGGCAGGGAAAACGGCTAGATATAAACAAGATGAATTTTCACAACTCTGGATAGAAGCCGATCAAGTGCGCGCAGGTACGGATTTAAATGCCACACGATGTTTAAAAGATATGCCTGACGCAGCGGCGATATTTGATTTCAAATATACATGCAAATCCCCATTGTCGGATGAGCAACGCCCTTTCACCGAGTTGATCTCGTCCCGTGCAAAGCCAATACTGGAAATGTTTGCGCAGCGTTATCAGGAATGGAAAGAGCGCAATCCCAACATTTGTATTACACATGCCGACATTCTAAATGAAGACAACATTGACCCATTCAATGAATATTACAGCGAAATATTGGGCAACATCAAAATGCGTGACGTGTTTAAAATAATGTATGGCCAGACATACGAAGCGGGCCTTGTCAGACCCGCCGAGAGAGTGGCCGGCGGCAGAACCGCCCTTGACCACGATCTGCCAATGCCATCACACGCGTAACGGCATTAACACGAATAAGGATGATTTATCGCCGGTATCCTGAATGATTGTCGGTGATGCACTGTCGTTCAAACGCATAATGCACCCTTCGGCAACCAGACTTGTAATATCCATCAAATACTTGGCATTGAAACCGATTTCCATGTCGCCGGCCTCGGACTGCACTTCCAAATCTTCAGTTGCGCTTCCGGCTTCCGGTGAATTGGCGGACAATGTCATTGTCTTGCCGTTCAAAGTGATTTTCACCGCGCGGGATTTGTCATCGGAAATTGTCGATACACGGTCAATCGCGCCGTTAAAGACTTTCGGGTCAACCTCGATCACCTTATCATTGCCTTCCGGAATAACACGCTGGTAATCCGGGAATGTTCCATCGATCAGTTTTGATGTCAGAACAATGTGATCAAGCGCAAAACGGATTTTGCTTTCAGACAGGCTCATGCTCACCGTATCGGCGGCATCATCAATCAGCTTACGGATTTCATTCACGGCCTTACGCGGAATAATAACGCCCGGCATATCGCCAGAACCATCCGGAAGGGGCATTTCAAACTGCGCCAGACGGTGACCATCAGTTGCCACGGCACGCAGAACATTCACGCCGTTTGTTTCGGCGGCGTGCAGGTAAATACCGTTTAAGTAATAACGCGTTTCCTCGGTTGAGATCGCAAAACGTGTGCGGTCAATAAGAACACGTAAGTCCGCAGCGGATAGCGAAAAATTCACCGGCAAGTCACCTGCGCCGATTTCCGGGAAGTCATCTTTTGGAAGGCAGCTGAGGCGGAAACGTGAGCGGCCGGCCTTTACCTCCATCGCGGAGTTTGACGCATCAACCTCAAGCGTGACTTCAGAGCCATCCGGCAATTTACGCACGATGTCATGCAAAGTATGAGCTGGAACAGTTG
>JAUICS010000299.1 GCA_030427765.1 Alphaproteobacteria bacterium | reverse complement strand
CAGTCAAGTCAGCAGATATTAATGCACTGTTATGGTATAAAATACAACGCACATGCCAACATTGTTCCTGATCATCGTGAGTGGCCGCAACAAGAGCATTTTGACGTTCTAATTCACGTTCCTGATCAGGCGTAAATGTTTCCTTATATGGTGGAAGATCATCACGTGAGCGTATAAGCCACGTTTCGCCGCCTTCGAAATTTGTTACATGTTTGAAAAAATATTGCAGATAATCCCAGATATTAGCAGCGTCAAGATGAAGCCCTGTTAAGCTATTTGCTTTATAAACTGCGGCGGCACTGCCATCGAGATAAATAAAATTTTCGCCGTCACCGACATATGACATTTTAAAAACGGGCAGGGTACGGTAATTACACAGCTGGTATAACGAAAAATTTGTGTAAAACGGCAATACCATTTTTTGAACCTCACTCGAATCAAGATCGAATAAACCGGGCATGATGAAGGATTTTACCTTCTCGATCATTCCCTTTGCTTCTTCGCCTTCTATAACATGTAAGCTCATAAAGAATATTACCCTGAATTTAAGTACTCAAACCAATACTATACATTTTCTTAATACGAAATCCAAGCATTACAATCAATTAGTCTTAACCTTAGGCCGCTTCGCGCGCTGCTAAATTGTCATGTGCTTTTTTAACCGCGTCATATGCCTCATCAAAGATACTAACGTCATCCGGTGCACGTTTTGGCGCATCATTTAATATACGGCGCCAATGGCGACCACCCGGCAATCCGTGAAATAAACCCATCATATGACGTGATACGCTTTTGACCGGCGTTTCGAAGTCTTTGTATTGTTGTTGTGCGTATAGTTTCATGTGTTCGAGAACATGTTTTCGTTCTGGAATACTGTCATTACCGAATATTGATTGTTCAATATCGGCCAGTACCCATGGTGTATGGTACGCGGCGCGGCCGATCATAACGCCATCTGTGTGCGGCAAGGCTGCTTGAATATTATCTACGGTTTCAAATCCGCCATTAATAATAATCTTCAAGTTTGGAAAATCACGCTTCACTTTGTATACGAGTGGGTAATTCAATGGCGGTATATCACGGTTTTCTTTCGGGCTTAGACCCTTTAGCCATGCTTTCCGCGCATGGATAATAAAGGTATTACATCCCGTCTGTTTAACCGTGTTTATAAAGTCGTATAAAAAGTCTTCATCGGGGAAGTCATCAATACTAATGCGGCATTTCACCGTGACGGGTATGGCAACATTACCCATCATTGCGGCAATACACTCCGCGATGACATTTGGGTCTTTCATCAAACATGCGCCGAATGATCCTTCTTGCACCCTGTCGCTCGGGCAACCGCAATTTAAATTAATTTCATCATAGCCATAATCTTCGCCGACCTTTGCAGCGGCGGCAAGATCGTCTGGATTTGAACCGCCGAGCTGCAAGACAACTGGATGCTCCGCATCATTAAAGTGCAGTATTCTATCCCGCTCACCAAACTTAATAGCGTTTGCGGTAACCATTTCCGTGTACAGAACGGCACGCGGGCTGATCAAACGGTGAAAATATCGGCAATGGCGGTCCGTCCAATCCATCATTGGTGCGACCGATATTTCAAAATATTTGCCGGATAATTCTAATTTCGACATAATTGCCAACGTAACCTTGCGTAAAACCATATTTAAAAATAATGCTACAAGTAGCGTTATATCACAAAACAATGCTATTTTTACACTATGTTAAATAAAATATTTCACGCGATCTTATTTATTGTGTTGGTATTGCCGTCAGTATCATATGCGGACGTTGACCCAAGCACTTTGCCGTTGCCGCGATTTGTCAGTATTTCGCCGGGGGAGGCCAATGCACGTTCCGGCCCGTCTACAAAATATCCAATTCTATGGGTATATCAACACCGTCATTTGCCGGTTGAGGTTACCAATCAATATGAACACTGGCGTAAGGTCCGCGATATGGACGGGCAGGGCGGATGGATTCATAAATCGTTATTAAGTGGCGAACGATACGGAATCATAAATTCATCACGTCCGGTGTCATTACATAAAAATGCAGATGAAAGTGAAGAAATTTTGGCAATGATCGAGCCAAGGGTCGTTGTGAAGCTTCTGGAATGCCAGGAAAACTGGTGCAAAGTGCAAAAAGCAGATTTTTATGGATGGATTAAAAGAAATTTTATTTGGGGCATTTACCAGAACGAGCAAATCAATTAGTCTTAGATTCATAAGGTTGTTAAATCTTATCCACAACTTTATCCCACCTTTTAAATTTTAACTTTACTTACAGTTACTTCTTCAATGTCTGGTTCCAGGCTAACGACCATTATTTTTTGCGGATGACTTCTTGATGGACCAATCAAAACGGGCTGTTCTTAGCTCTTATATACATACGTCTGTTTTTTCGGCTTGTTATTACCCTGCGAAGGGGGCCGATATAATGAAAGCGTTACAGGTATATTCCGGTATGCTTGTTGAGGTTTTAATGCTGTTTCAAAAGCCTGATGAGGCACTTGAGGCAAGTTATGAATCCCTTTCAAAAATATTGGGATGTGAGCCATTTGAAGGTGCGTTAACAGATAAATCGATTCCTCCTTTATATGTTATTGACCGTGAAATGGAGCGAGGGCGCGATATTTCACGTCGTACGTGTGAGGAATGGGTCGACTGCGCATATGATTTTCATGGCGTGCTGATTCAGCTTATTGGTGATTCTATTCTTTTCTGGGAACAGGAAGGCGCGTGGCGGAGTGAGACATTCCGCCTTTTTGTTGAAATTACAAATAAGTCCATGGCACTTGAAATGGCGGCG
>JAUICS010000298.1 GCA_030427765.1 Alphaproteobacteria bacterium | reverse complement strand
TAGTTCCGAAACAGGCATAAAATTTTGGTTTATCAGGTTTTAAAAGTAATGAAGAAGGTCAAATCCGGCGTTTCTCATCAATGGTCGGAGCGAGAGGATTTGAACCCGCACAACCCTGTTGTGCTTTTTTATACTAGGGAGGCTCAAATCCGGTCTCATTTCACGTTTCTCATCAATGGTCGGAGCGAGAGGATTTGAACCTCCGGCCCCCAGCACCCCATGCTGGTGCGCTACCAGGCTGCGCTACGCTCCGACACTGTCATTGATACATGATTTAAACATGATTACTGACCGGTAAGTCAATATGGTTATATTAAGAAATATACTTGAAAAAGTAAGAGGCCGGAAAATCCGTCTATTCTTCGCCGTCTTTGATCATGTCGCGTAATTCTTTTAGTTCGCCCAACATAGACTTCAGAATCGTGCGCTGACGCGAGCTCAATTGGCCTGATTCTTCATTTGCAGGTTTTGATGCTGCTTCTTTGTGCGGCACCATTGATGCGGCCGGCGCAGCCAATTTGTTTTGGACAAATTCACCGTTAATAATCTGCGATTTACCGTGACCTTTCAAAAGCTTCTGAACGCCCTTGATTGTGTACCCTTCTGTGTAAAGAAGACTGTGAACACGTTTTAGTACGTCAACATCCTCCGGACGGTAATAACGACGACCACCGCCACGCTTTAACGGACGTACCTGTGCAAATTTTGTTTCCCAGAAGCGCAGAACATGTTGCTGTACACCCAGTTCATCTGCCACTTCGCTGATTGTGAGGAAGGCTCCGGCAGACTTACGCCGGGATTTATCGGATTTTTGAGATGTGTTGGCTGAGCGACCTTCATTTTCGTATGAAGATTTCGCGTTCTCAGTCATAGCGTCTCCAGTTTAGTTAGCCAGTAACCCTAGCTTGTTTCGTTCACACGTTTTTTCAAAATGTGTGATGCTCTAAATGTAACTACTTTACGAGGGGTAATCGGAACCTCAATTCCGGTTTTCGGATTACGCCCCACACGTTCCTTTTTTTGTCTCACAGAGAAACTGCCAAATGATGAGATTTTTACAGTTTCTTCTTTAACAAGCGCCTCAGCCATCTCTTCTAGAACAGCCTCAACAAAAAGTGACGATTCATTCTTTGAAAGACCCACCTGTTCATATATTGCATCTGCAAGATCCGCACGTGTGATCGTTCTAACCGTCATCAAAAACTCCTAATCATGGTATAATTATAGGGTACATATTTTTAACGGGCACGTCAACGAATTCGGAAGATAAATCGAAAAAAAATCTGTTTATATCAAATGCCTAACCGCACTTCTTAAGCGAAAGTGTGTTAAAAACCGCCTAAAAGCGAAGCAACGCGCCGCCCCATGTCAGGCCACCGCCAAGGGCCTCAAACAACAAAAGCTGACCGGGCTTAATACGCCCATCTTTTACCGCGACATCAAGCGCCAGCGGAATAGATGCGGCAGAGGTATTTCCATGTTTATCAACGGTCACAACAACCTGTGACATATCCATATCAAGCTTTTTCGCCGTGGCCTCGATAATACGGATATTGGCCTGATGCGGGACAAGCCAATCAATCTCGGACGCTTCAATTCCATTGGCATCCAGCGTCTCTACGACAATATCACTCATGAACGTTATCGCGTGGCGGAATACGTCCTGCCCCTCCATCACAACATGCCCGGCCGATTTTGTGGTTCCGGCACCGCCGTCAGTATACAACAGGTTGCGCAGCGTGCCATCCGCATGAAGATGACATGACAAAATACCGCGGTCGGAATTATCCCCTGTGCCATTTTCATCTGCCTCAAGAATAATGGCCCCCGCACCATCACCGAATAACACGCATGTCGTGCGATCTTCCCAATTGAGCAAAGATGAAAACCGTTCAGCACCAATGACAAGGAAACGTTTCGCCAGGCCGGATTTCAGCATACTGTCGGCCGTGCTTAGGGCATATACAAAACCGCAACACGCCGCCTGCACATCGAATGCCGGTCCGTGTTGCGCACCTATGTTGCTTTGGACGCTTACGGCCACGGCTGGAAATGTATTATCCGGCGTTGTGGTTGCAACGATTACGCCATCAATATCCGCCCCGTTTAGACCGGAATGTTCAAGCGCGTTTTTTGCCGCCTGCGTCGCCATAAATACCGTTGTTTCATCATCCTCGGCAATACGGCGTTCCGAAATTCCCGTGCGTTTACGTATCCATTCATCAGACGTTTCAACGCGTTTCGATAAATCATTATTGGTTACTACGGTGCGGGGCAGAAAACTTCCCACGCCTTTGCATACCGATCTGATGATGGTGTTACCGCCCGATGTCATTACATACCACCCCGAATGCCTTCGTGTGAAAAGAACGTTTCTTGATTCATCAAATTTTCTATGTCTTTTGATACATAAGAATTGAAATCCTGCTTAATTAAATCGGCAGCCAGAATAACGGCACGGGAAAACCCGAAACTGTCGCTACCGCCATGGCTTTTGATACATATACCGTTCAGGCCCATAAAGATACCGCCATTGTAATAACGCGGGTCGAGGCGTTTTTTCATACGGCGCATACCGCCACTGGCGAACAAATACCCAAGACGCGCCATAAAAGATGACGTAAACGCGCGTCGCATTTCCGTACCCATAAATGAGGCCACCCCTTCCGCCATTTTCAGGGCAATATTACCGGTAAATCCATCTGTTACCACAACATCGGCGGTGCCCATCGGGATGTCATCCCCCTCAACAAAACCGGTAAAACGGCCAGGAAAATTAACACCTGACAAAATAGATGCTGCCTGATGCAGCGTC
>JAUICS010000004.1 GCA_030427765.1 Alphaproteobacteria bacterium | reverse complement strand
ATGAACCAGACCGTTCAATGGCTCATATCCGTGGTGTTCAGTCTCAATCAACGTACCATCTTCATGGTTAATACGGCGCGCCTTCACGTTACCGCCGCGTCGCCCTAAGTGACCATCTTCGGCAATATCAAACGCGTTCCGATCATCCATAACAAGACAGTTATGCGCCGCCGTAGCCCGCAACATACTTTGCCATTCGGGGTCACTGGCATGGGCCCCGCAATTTACAAATATCCGTTCCCGACCATAACTGAATTCAAATGATAGCGGCGCAACATGAACCGATTGATCAAAGGGACGTGGCGGTACGTTTCCGGTGTCCAGAATCATAAGTGCACGTCCGTGGGTAACGCGTTCAAACCCGGACGCATAAAGACTTTTAGGAATACGTATACGTGCGTCCGCCTTGGCAAGTACACTCTCAATCATGCTTTCAGTATTCTCAAGCGTGCCGTTAAAAATCGCCAGTTTTTTATCCGCATGACGGAAAAAACGAAGTGCCGGAATCATTCTATCAATCGTATGTTGGATAAGTGGCGGTACCGGATATCCGGCTTTGGCCAGCGCGGCATTCAATTCAAAACAAATACGCAAGATACGCAATGTCTGGTGCGGACTGCGGCTCACATGACCGCCGTCGCTTAAAATCTGTTCCGGTAATTCTTTTTTGAGAATTTGCAGGCCTTGATCAAGCCACGATTCTCGACCAGACAGCGCAATACCCGCATAGGTCAGACCATGCGCCGCGGACAGAAGATCAAACCCCTTCCCATTGGTCGGCATAATACGGCTTAAATGACGTCCTTGGCGGTTAATGGAATTAATCAACTTGGCTTGAAACGCGTCATCCGCACTTTCGGCATAATAACTGTAATGTATAAGCCAGTTCGCGATACGCCGCCCGATAATGCCGATATGCCAGCTTCGTTCATCCCACATGGCATGTTTATCAATCCAGTCCTCAATCAGTTCACGTGCCTTTTGACGGTTTTGACTGCCGCCATTTGCACGAAGATCGCGTAACCACTGGAAATTATGAATAAATCCATACGTTGCATCATTCTGCGCGCCGTGCTCCCAGAAATTTCCGTCCATCGGGATAGATTGACCATCAAACAAAAATGCGCCTTGGCATATCCAGCGTCCATGTTCGGCATTCCCCGGCCATAAATCATCCGGACAACACACAACATCGGGGGCAACATTTCCCAAACTCCAACTGTACAAACGTGTACTGCATGCCAGTTTTGTAACCTGGCGTTTAAGAGAATATAGTAATGTTTCTTTTCCGCCCTTCATGGATATTTAACCGCGTATCTCGCTAATGACATTTTCATATTGATCTTCGGGATGTTTAAAAATCGCCGAACCGGCGACCAGAACATCCGCGCCCGCATCCCGAACGATTTTCGATGTTTCGGGCGTAATGCCGCCATCAACCTCCAGATCAATGTGCCGTCCTTGCTTATCAATTAATTTTTTCGCCTGATAAATTTTATCGGACATATCGATGAATTTTTGCCCGCCATATCCCGGGTTAACCGTCATAATCAGAACCAGATCAACCAAATCCATTAAATGCTCGATATGATCAATCGGTGTTCCGGGGTTGATCGATACCCCGGCCTTCTTTCCAAGTGATTTAATATGCTGCAACGTACGATGTGCATGTGGTCCGGCCTCCGGATGTATCGTGATGATGTCCGCACCGGCATTTGCAAATGCCTCTATATACGGGTCAACGGGCGCAATCATCAAATGCACATCGAATATTTTCGTTGTGACGGGACGAATGGCCTCAACCACACATGGTCCGATGGATATATTCGGCACAAAATGACCATCCATCACATCAATGTGAATATAATCGGCGCCTGCTTTATCAATCGCCCGAATCTCATTACCGAGATCGGCAAAATTACTGGCAAGAATCGATGGTGCAACTTTAATTGGCGACATGGTTTTGGCGGCTTTGAGAATCGGTAAAATTAGATAGAAAGGATAAAAAGGAAGGTCTTTTTAATTATTATACACGAATTAAACGGGTGATAAAGAATCCATCCATCCCGCCATCATCAAAATTATAGTCCGGACGGGTACGAACATCCCCCTCCTTAGAAATAATGTGTTCCAGACCCGGCAACTCATTTGGATGTATACCGCGGCGAACAAGCGGTATTCCACAGCCATGCAGCCAATCAATCTGGTCCTCGCCCTCGACTTTTTGCAAAGAACAATTGCAGTATATAAGGGTCCCGCCATGGTTTAACATATCCACAACATTTTCCAAAAGGCGCCGCTGGACCGTCACAATTTTTTCGCAGTCATATTCCGTCTTCATATACATGACATCGGGATTGCGGCGAATTGTGCCCGTTGCCGTACAGGGCACATCCAGCAAGATGGCATCAAACGTTTCCGGCGATGTCCAAACACCTGCATCCGCCGTGACAATTTCGACTTTATGATCCAGACGCATCCGTTTCAGGTTTTTTCGCATGCGTTCAAGCCGTTTTGCCGAACGATCAACGGCAACAACATCCGCACCCATCGCCGCAAGCTGCGTTGTCTTTCCACCCGGTGCGGCACAAATATCAAGCACACGTTTTCCGGTTAAATCGCCAAATAATTTGGCGGGAAGGCTGGCGGCCAAATCCTGAACCCACCACATACCATCATCAAATCCTTGTAATTCGGTTACGGAACCACCGCCCGAACGACGGAGTGTCCCGGTCGGCATAATTTTAGCATCCAGTTTTTTCGACCATTCTTCCAACAAATCAGAATTTTTTACGGTAATATCAAGTGGCGCTTCCTTCAGACATGCATTTCCAATGGATATGGCACCTTGGTGACCATAATCGTCTATCCATTGCTCCAGCATCCATTCGGGGATATTTGCCACCACAGGATCAATCTGCGGCATCCATTCCTGATAGGATCGCGTAACATTTCGCAAAACACCGTTGATGAAACCTGCGGTCTTATGAATTCCGCCGCCCTTTGCCAGCTCAACCGATGTATCCACGGCAGCATGGTCGGGCACATTCATAAACGCAATCTGGGCAACACCAATACGCAAAATATGTTGTAGTAACGGCGGATCGATCTTCCCGGGTTTATCCTGCGCCTTCTCGATAATGGCATCAATTTGTCCGCGATGGCGCAAAACCGTTGTTGCCAGCATGCGGACAAACGCCTTATCACGCGGTTCAAGATGTTTGAAGTCTTTATTGATTTCCAGGATGGTATCAAGCGGCTGGTGTGCCTGCAGCACACTGGTCACAATCATTAATGCGATATGTCGTGTTTCCACCCGTTATTCCATCGGTTTTATTATGCCTATTACCCGCACCCTACGTCATAAAAAATAACGTAAGATATGAATATTCCATATATATGCGTAGTCGTCAATTATACGGATCACGTGTAAGACATAAGACGGCGTATACGCTCTTCCGTCGATGGATGGGTGGAAAAAAGTGAGTCTATCGACCGCACATGAAGCGGGTTAATAATAAACATATGCGCGGTTGCCGGATTATTTTCGGCACGATCGTTATCAATCGCCTTGGCCGCACCGGATATTTTTTGAAGCGCACTCGCTAGCCATTGCGGACGACCGCATATGTCCGCGCCGATACGGTCTGCCTCATACTCCCGAGCGCGGCTGATCGCCATTTGAATAATCGTTGCGGCGAGTGGCGCAAGTATACTCAGCGCCAATACGGCCACAAAATTCAAACGCGCATCGCGGTTTCCTCCTAAAAAGAATGCAAAATTGGCCAGCATGGTAAGTGCACCCGCCAATGTAGCCGTAATCGTCATGATAAGCGTGTCACGATTTTTGATGTGGGCTAGTTCATGCGCGACAACGCCGGCGATTTCCTGCTGGTTTAAACGTTGCATTAATCCTGTTGTTACCGCCACGGCTGCGTTCTGCGGGTTACGTCCTGTGGCAAATGCATTGGGCTGTGCCGTATCTATTATATATACCGCCGGCATTGGCAAACCGGCATTTTCAGAAAGCTGCTTCACCATACCATACAGACGCGGCGAGTCGTCCGGCCCAACCGGTTTTGCCTTATACATTGATAGAACAATTTTATCACTGTTCCAGTAGGAAAATATATTCATGGCAAGCGCGATAACCAGCGCAAAGACCAAACCGCCTTCACCACCCAGTAGCCATCCGACCCCGGCGACAAACGCCGTCATGAATGCCATCAACAATGTCGTACGAAAATAACCGCCCATGTATTTTGCTCCACTAAAAAATCCTGAATAGATATTTATGATTTTTTCTAGTTTTTCAAGATATCTTGATCGCGGCGGTTTCGTTTTTTGTCATCCAGATTGTCACCATTACTGACAACGCTGGATTTATGAAGGAAGAAATCCGATTGATGGACCCCGAGCACATCCACAAGTGAACTGAGGAGCAATTCTGTAACATCCGCATCAAATTCATCACTATGCGGTAAAAATGCCTTCTGGAAGGCGTTATAGCCACCAGATGATTTAAAAGATGAATAGGACGGAAAATCAAACGAACCTGTGGGCTTGAAAAACTCTTTCTTTTCCTCATTCAGGGCCGTTTCAATTGTATCTTCCTTGGCACTTGACGGAGGCTGATCATTAAATTTTTGTTTGAAGAATTGATATATGTCCTCAAAACTGCGCTTTTTTCCGGTATTGCGATCATAAAACACGTTCTTATTTGCCCGTGCCGCCGCCGGAAATACATCCGCGGCATTTGCATCCGGATTATTTTCAAGATTATTCAAGAATTCCGCCGCCCCAGATGCCCCCATGAAATGGGCGAAATAAAGCTCTGTCGACCCTACATCCTGATTTGTGTGCGTTTCAAGATACCGTTTATTTTCCGATGCGAATTCCGCCGCCATCAGGGCCGCCTTTTCCGGATCCTGTCGTAAATCCAGAATACGCTGACGCATTTCAGGATCATCCACCCGTCCCTGCGCATCGATATGTTTTGCGTATTGCCCCATACCGTGTTTATCACCGTATTTATTGACCATATCCATCCATGTACGATCAATAAACTGGAAAAGGCCGGATGCACTACTTGTCTTTGCCTTTGCTTCAACATCAAAACTGCTTTCGGCGGCAGCCTTTTCCATCAGATAGGCAAAATCGACATCCGTCCGCTGGCTGGCGTTATATATCGCCCGCGTAACCTTATGCCCCGCTTTCTCTTGCAAATCGGCGATTTCAGGCTGTTTTAAATGTGAAAGATATCCGGACATATTGACCTATTACATTTACTTCGTAGGAAGAAATTGCAAGCTATATGCCAAAAAGTAGAGAATATTAATTAATAACGCGGAATGGTTTTGTTTTGGTCATTTCGGATGCGGTTTTACGCGCGATCATCAGTGTAATATGACTGGCAACAGGATTGGCCGAACATTCAATTTCACTGGTTTCTTCGCAGGCGATAATATCGAAATGCGTTCCAAAAATCTCTTTGTAACGTTTTTCTTCCCAGAAACTAATACGGTGACCGGGGCGATTTTTATACTCCGCCACACCTTTTTCAACTTCCTGCATTTGATCGTTACTAAAATCATGCGGGTTCCGCGCGGCAATGAATATATAGCCGCCCACTTTTGTCGCGGCAAAAACCTTTTCAACGAATTTTTCAATATCGTCTGGTTTAGAAATCAAATGCAACATGCGGTGGCATAAAACTGCATCGTATTGTTTTTCAATAGGGAAGGATAAAAAATCCGCCTCATGCAACGTCACATCCACATCGGAATCATTGCTTAAAAGATCGCGGGCATAATCAATTCCAACATGCGATGTATCAATTCCGGTAACGTGATGGCCCTTTTTTGCAAGATAAGCGATATCGCGTCCATATCCGGCGGCGATATCCAGCACATCTGATTCGTCGGGAATCATGTCACAGGCGGTTTTTGCACACACACTTGGTGTATACCCCCATAAGGCCCCTTCATTACGATACCGTTTTGACCAAAAATCCATAACGTTAATATAATCCAGTTTTATCATAACAACATACCATTAAGTTATATCTGAAGCACCATGCTCCCATGTTGTTAGGAATAATGTTCTATATCCCTCGGCGAAATCTTTGTTACGCATGATAGTTATGTAGACGTTATCGTCCCGAAAGTCCAGAAATGCAAGTTTATCGTGATAAGAATAAAATGCCTTGTCACGAAATTGATCCTGTGGAACCCATTTATACTTGGAATATGCCGCCGCCGGAAAATTATAATCCCCCTCAACAACAATAATGCGGACATCCATAAGGTCCTTATCCTTCGTCATACGGTGCGTATGTTCGGACCATTTTTCCTGACCCATCCAGCGCACCCAGTTCGCATGCACCACATTATTCAAAAATACCTGACACGGATTTTCCGGCGTTCCATAACGGATGGCCGTGTTATAAACATCATCAAGAAAGTTTGAGAATCCCTGCGATCCCTCTAGCGTCACAATCGTTTCCGTTTCACGCACGCCACCGGAAATAAATTCAATCCCCTCCAGACGAAACGCGTTAGTGATTTTATTCAACGTCTCATTCTGAACAGTTGTGTTATTTTTTTCGATATTCCGGATTGTCGACTCGGCAACCCCAGCCTTCTCCGCGAGGTCTCTTTGTGTCCAGTCCAGCATGCCGCGTGCGGCTCTTATTTGTTGTATTGATATCATGGCATTACATTTTTTCGACAGTATATACCGATTTTCGACGAAGATGTCTAGCGAAAAACGCTAACGGTGTATTTTTTTTCAACAATTCTATTGACAAGGGAGAGCAATTAAGTATATAAATCCTGACATAAACGATAATAAATATGCAGACGCGGGAAAAATGATAGAGATTACTTTGGACAGACGAGCGGTAAACAGAGATTGTAATCTAGAGGTGTTTTATAAAGACGCGTTTGCACTAAGACAAAAAGTTCTTGATAACATCAAGCGGTATAAAGAACTTAAATATAAATCCGAATTGTATAATAACGACAATCAAGGTTTGGATTTACAAAAACAAAAGAGATTTTACCGGGCAGCGGCGGTAGTTGCATATGGTAAATACACCCAACTAAAAAATGAATTGCGTGCAATTCATAATTAAATAGAGAGTGTTTCGCCTTTGCTGGTAACAAAGGCAAGAAGAGTACTAAACGTACAGGCCGTCCATGATGTTCCCCACACGCATCCTGGACGGTTTTCTATTTTGATCATATGGCATTAGGGTTACACTTTTGTAATGAAAAATATCCTGAACATTATTGACCCGTCAAAATTGATCGTCCCCGATGCAAAACATGCGCCCTATGGCAACGGTGTATTAGCATGGATGTGGTTTTTTATTCGGCCTTATTTTCCAACATTCTTGTTTCATAGCATCCATGTCACGTTACGAACCTGTTTCTTTATGTCCCTGCCGTTATTCATGGCAATCATCATCGAAATGTTCGAAACAGGCGTCGCCTTTGAAGACAATTCCACCGTATGGTTTACCTTCAGCATTTTTTCCGCCGCCATGGTTATCATATCAACCGGCATCATTCTGGCGGCCGGACAACATAACTTCATTGACATGTTATCACGAACGGTCAGTTTATTTTCACTCAATCACATTTTGGGACTGTCTATAGATTGGCATGAGCTTTCGGGCTCGGGCAACAAGTTGCAGCGCGTATTAAAGGCCCGCGAGAGCGTTAAACGCCTTATGGATTCTTATTTCTGGACAATTTTGCAGTATATCAGCATGTTTTTAACGCTGATTGCCTCCATACTCACGCTGAAGGCACCGTCAATATTTCTGGGATTATTCTTCTTATATATTGCCACATATATGTTCGTAACCTTCCTGACCGGCATATGGCTGCGCAAAGGACATACGGAGCACAACACCACGATGGAAACAGTCGTCGGGAAGGTATACGAATTCCTGAACTCCGTCGCCACGGTAAAGGCATTTACGATGACGAAACACTTATCTGAACTTGCAACAGATGAGGAATATAAAAGCCACGCCGCATGGCGATCCCTCATGTACAAAAATTTTCTACGCTGGGCCATCCTGAATATACTGGCCGCCGTGTGGTGCTCTATAATCATCGGCCTTGGCATTTACTACACACTTCATGACCAGATGAGTTTTACCGCCCTTGCCCTTATCGGTTTCATGGCAACAAGTGTGGTATGGGACCGATTGGAGTATCTTGCCCGTGAAATCGCCGTCATTATTCAGGACATGACAGGAATTGAACAACTTTTGATCACGCTAAACTCCCAAACAAATGTGAAGGAAAAGGATAATGCCACCGCGTTAGAGGTAAGCAAGGCCGGCATAGAATTTAATGATGTGACCTTCATTTACGAAAATGACAAAGTGGTATTGGATAATCTAAGCTTCACAGTTCAACATGGGCAGCGTGTCGGTTTGGTCGGGTCGTCAGGCGCGGGAAAATCAACCCTCGTAAAACTGCTTATGCGTCTTTATGACCCGAACCGGGGCCATGTTCATATTGACGGTCATGACATACGCGGTGTCACACTCGAAACCCTTCGTCAAAACATCGCGGTAATACCGCAGGATGTTGCCCTGTTTAATCACCCCATAATAGATAACATCCGTTACGGACGATTGGATGCAACGGATGAAGAGGTGATCGAAGCGGCACGGCAGGCCCATGCCGATGAATTTATCAACGACCTGCCCGACAAATATCAAACCGTCGTCGGTGAACGCGGCGTCAAATTATCAGGCGGCCAGCGCCAGCGCGTTGCCATCGCCCGTGCCATTCTTAAAAATGCACCGATACTTGTTCTGGATGAAGCGACATCCGCCCTTGATAGCGAAAGTGAAATGCTTATCCAGGAAAGTTTAAAAGAACTGATGACCGGAAAATCGGTAATCGCTATTGCGCACCGCCTGTCCACCATCGCCCATATGGATCGCTTGATCATCATGGACAGAGGACAAATTATTGAGGACGGATCACATAAAGACCTTGTGAAACAGGACGGTATCTATGCAAAACTATGGAATATGCAATCTGGTGGCTTTTTGAAACAGAAACAATAGAGGCTTTATGAAAGACAATATCATTTTGATGGATGGCGGCATGGGGCAGGAACTTTATCACCGCGGCATTCGGAAGCACAAAGAATTATGGTCGGCAAACGCGTTTATCGAACACACCGAGATTGTGCGCGACGTCCATATGGCATTTATCGATGCCGGCGCGGCCCTGATTACCACCAACACCTATTGCACAAACCCCTGGCGTTTGAGTAAGGCCGGTATGGAAGACCGCTTTGACGAATTTAATGACAAGGCGATTTGGGCGGCTACAGAGGCCCGCGAAAAATCCGGCAAACCGGATACACTTATCGCCGCCTCCATACCGCCACTTTATGGCACGTACCGGCCCGACAAGGACCGGGACATGGACGAAATGTTGACGGAATACCACAAAATGGCACAAAAACTTGCGCCGCATGTTGATATCCTTCTCTGTGAAACCATGACGACATGGGATGAAGCGTTTGCAGCCGCAACCGCCTGCGGCGAAATGGATAAACCCATCTGGCTAGCTTGGAATTTGGATGATAGATCACTGAAAAACGGCAAGGCAACATTGCGTGATGGCACAACCGTGACTGATGCCTTCAAAAAATTGCCGGACGTAAAGTTTGATGCGTTTTTATTCAACTGCTGCCCGCCCGAGCATATCACGGCGGCCATAAACGAACTTAAAAACGAAACCGACATTCGCCTTGGCGGATACGCCAACGGGTTTACACCTATACCCGCCATGTGGCCGCTTGGTTCCATAGAATCACTCGGACGGCGTAAGGATTTAAGCCCCGACACCTATGCCGCATTTGTACAGGACTGGATAGACGCAGGCGCGGCCATTGTCGGGGGCTGCTGCGAAATCGGCCCTGCGCATATAAAGAAAATAAGTGAAATGCTGGTTTAAACAATCAGGCTTTGATCGGTGATGAGTGTTCCGTCCGCCAGAAGATCGTCAACAGTCGTGCCAGTAAAATCAGCACCATTAATCAGGGTCAATTTTGCGAAATCGTTTCCTTCGCCATCGGCGTTCACAAATAATTTTGCTTTATTGGCACTTTTTACACCCAGCAAAACAAAGTCATTGATATCATCAGTGGCGCTATCATAGCCTTGCAGAATATCCGTAATATTCAGGAAGTCTGTTCCGTCTTCAAAGTCTTTGATACGGTCGATACGCCCGTCAATTTCGGTAAAGCCGAAGACGTCCGCCCCACCCTCACCGTACATAATATCCTCACCGGCCCCGCCGATCAGCGTATCCGCATCATCCCCGCCATAAAGGCGATCTTTCGCACCGCCGCCATTCAGAAGGTCATTACCGGCCCCGCCGATCAATTCATCGCGTCCGGCATCACCGTTAAGCGTGTCATCGCCTTCTTCACCAAGCAACAGATCATTATCATCTCCACCGCTCAACATATCATTCCCTAGACCACCCTCAAGACGGTCTGCTCCGCGTTCTCCATTGAGCTCATCATCACCATCTTCACCAAGCAAGCGATCGTGGTGGTTACCACCATTTAATACGTCGCTTCCATCACCGCCAAACAGATTATCGTTACCGGCATCACCGTTAAGCGTGTCATTGTCGGCAAGACCATATAGGACGTCGTTATCCTTACCGCCCGAAATAGTATCATCCCCGGCATCACCGCGCAGATCATCCGCACCGTTTGCACCGGTCAGAATGTCGTTATCATCCCCGCCATCCAGACGGTCATCACCATTACCGCCATTCATAATGTCGTTACCGGCATTCCCGAACAAACGGTCATTCCCCGCACCGCCTTCAATCTCGTCTATCTCCGCACCGCCCTGCAGCTTATCCACGCCGTCCGAGCCATCCATGATGTTTGTTAATCCCAGAAGTGATTTAAGCTCGGATAACGTGTAATATGTGTTGGATGATTCCTGAAACGCAAAGTTTTCAACATTGGTGATGGTTTTCACTATACCGGTATCAACATTCGTAACCTCGAATGTTGCAGAATCTATGAAATTAAATGTTGATTTTGATAAATATTGCCTGAATAAAATGGAATCATTTCCATCACCGCCATCAACGTAATCCGTACCAACTTTTTCTAACTCGATGTAGTCATCGCCGGTACCGCCATATAATTCATTGTTACCGTCACTACCATACAGCTCATCATTACCAGCATTACCGTATAAAATATTATCGGAGGTTTTATAACAATCTAAAACATCATTTCCCGAACCGCCCTTTATAATTTCAAATCCCATGAATGCCATACCCTGATGCCCGACATTCGCAAAGGTCTTTACCTCATTATCATATGTATCAACATACAAACGCCCTTCGAGGGTGATGTATAAATTATGCGTTATGTTTGAGAAATCGAGAATGTCATTCTCACCGCCATCAGTATCGCTGACGATCAAAACACCGTTCTTTTTAACAAGGTAATCATCACCGCTGACAGAAAATGTATCATCCTGACTTGCATTCGTATCCCAATCGAGAAATTCAAAATTCCCACGAACAATGTCAAAAATCTCCGGATATTCATACTCGACATCATTTACAACGACATAATCATCAACGGTGCGTTTAAAAATTTGGGAACTATTATCGTCCAAGTTCACAACTTCCCAAATACCTGTTGGCACAATCATCTTGGCAATGTAATTCCCAAAATCAGGCAGGTCAGGTTCATCCGGCTCGTCAGGCGGTGGCGGATCATCAGGCTCATCTGGAGGAGGTGGATCGTCTGGCTCGTCAGGCGGTGGTGGGTCATCCGGCTCGTCTGGAGGAGGTGGATCATCGGGGTAATCCGGAGGCGGGGTTTTTGTAAGTGTTTTATTCACGTAGTCTGCGTAATATTTCCCGTCACTTCTAAATTCAAAAATTTCAATATTTTCAAAGGTTTTTGTTCCGCCATAATCAACATGTGTAATTTTAATCTGGTTTTTATCATTAAATACAACGTCATACTTATCACGATTGTAAATCATATCCGCTATATCAATACCTTCACCACCATCGAAATAGCTTTTATTACCTCTGTAATAACCATAAAAAATATCATTGCCAATTCCGCCGTATAGTTGATTATAACCTGCACCACCCGACAGATAATCATCGCCCTCACCACCGTAAATTGTATCATCTCCGTGATGCCCCAACAGGGTATCGTCCCCAGCATTTCCATGTATTTCAAACCCTGGATTATTTTCACTAAAATCGGGCGCTCTGATCCAATCATCACCTGAGCCAGCCTTGACAACCTCAAAACCAACAAATTTCTTAATATTCTGAAGTCCTACAAAGCTATTTTCTCCCATTCCATCTATACGAACCGTACGTGTGATACTGGAAAAATCAATCGTATCTTTTCCGCCATCTATATCTTCTAAAATTATTTTGCCGTTTGGATTTGCAGAAAAATTATTGTCGTTGATATACAGCACATCATCCAAAGCGACACTATCGTCCCACTGATAATTGACAACATTACTGTTCATCGCATCGTATATTTCAGCATTGGTATATGTTGATCCGTTAATCTCTACCATACTATTTTCATTAGAAAATTTATGAATTGTTTCAGAACCATCAACGGTATCATGTAATAAAATTTGATGGGAATGCAGTCGCGTTATAGTTATGTCACCAAAGTCTGGCGGCGGGGGCGGCGGATTATCAATTGCATACTGCCTAATTTCTTCGATTGTGTATGTCGTAAGGCCCTCTAAATCAGCTTCCGTATATCTATTTTGATAGAGTGACCCCACAACGGCCTTTGTTCGAAAAGCAATTTCTTCAATATCATTGACGACTACAACACCGTCCTGTGAAGATGTTTTGCTCGTAATTTGGATTGAATTATTATTTTGCGTCTGATAGTGGTAGTCCTCTATATGGCCAGTTAGGACAACTTGATCATACCCTCCCCCACCATCTATTTGATAGGATGATTCACCATGAAAATAAATAAAATCAAATATATCATCTCCACCTTCACCATGTAAACTACCTGAAGGGGCCCATAAAATATCATCGCCTGCGCCGCCCCACATTGTATCAACGCCGCTACCGCCAACCAAAATATTATCAAGATCGTTTCCAACAATGAGGTCATTATCACTTGACCCAACGACGTTCTCAAAATTCAAGATTTGCTCTACCCGGCCATCCACAAGTGTTGCTTTTTGTAAATCTAACCGAATCTTCAAACCGCCAAGATGTTGGTTGCCTTCGCCAGAGTTTTTATCGGAATAACTGCCGTTATTGCTGATCGATGCGTATAAATCATTTGTAAAATCAACAGTGTCAACGCCGTCTCCGCCATCAAGATAATCAATACCCAATCCGCCGCTGATATAATCATTTCCGGCACCGCCATAAATTGTATCGGCACCATTATTACCAAACAGGTTGTCATTACCCTCACCGCCATTAATCGTATCTTTTCCAGCATCACCGGAAATAAAATCATCCCCCGCATGGCCGAATATTTTATCATTGCCATCACCGCCGGTGATGAAATCATCTCCGCCATGCGCCCTTATGGTATCATTACCGCCTAATCCTTTTATGAGATCGCCATACTCCGTACCAATAAGGTTATTGGCATTGCCATTACCACTAATGACATCATTACTTCCGGAGCTGCTGTCTGCTATCGCCATAGACTACTCTAACCGTTTATTTTCCTGCGTTTTGGGGATATTTATCAAACCACTTCAAAACCGCAGGCCCATTTCCACCCATATAGGATAACTCCCAAACCTTAAGATAGGGTTTATGTTAAGGGTTATAATCCTTGTTTTAAGCTGGTTTAAACAATCAGGCTTTGATTGGTGATGAGCGTTCCGTCTGCCAGAAGATCGTCAACAGTCGTGCCAGTAAAATCAGCACCAATTATAAGTGCAAGTGCCTGATAGTTATCGCCACCGCCGTCAACATCGACATTCAAACTGGATTTAAAACCGTTGATAGATTCCAATTGAACAAAATCGTTTATGTCATCGGTGTCACTGTCAAACCCATCAAGAATATCCGTGATATTGATATGATCGATACCGGCTTCAAAGTCTTCAATTCTATCTTCCAAACCGTCGACGGATAAGAAACCAAATGTATCGGCACCTTCATTACCGTACAGTTCATCGGAGCCATTACCGCCGATGATAGTATCATCGCCGTCATACCCTTTGATTTCATCATCACCTTCGCCGCCGTTCAGAACGTTCGCGGCATTATCACCCTTAAGAACATCGTTATGATTTGATCCGATTACGTTTTCAACGCCGTCAATAATATCCTGACCGCCAAATCCATCATTACTGATGTCGTTTTTAATCAGGCGAACATTTACGCCTGCGTTTGCGGCGGACAAATCGAGAGTATCCACGCCAGCACCGCCATAAAGTTCATCATTACCGGCAGATCCAAAAATAGTATCATCCCCGTCCATGGCGTTAATAATATCATCGCCATCCGTTCCAGCGAATGATGTTGCATCGTCATTACCCGTGAAGACAATGCCGTTGCCATTTAATTCAATGCTGATGCCTGAGGCTTCGTTAACGCCTGTCAACGTCAGGTCGGACTGAACATACAAACTATTTCCACTTACCTGATAAAGGTCATAGTTACGTCCATCAACATCAATATTTTGAACAAAGTCGGATGTCACATCCAGTCCCGTGACCTGCACACTGTCGAATGCCGCATCACCAAGAATATAAAGTGCATTTGCATCCGACACGTCACCAATATCATCCATGCTGAGCATAACAAGGTTTGCAACCTCAACATCACCTTTGTTATTCAGGCGAATTTGATCAATACCTGTAAATCGGGACGTGTTCTCAGAGATGTTAATCGTTGCACCGTTACCAGAGTCGATACGAAGTTTATCAACGCCGCTACCGCCATTAAACGTGTCGTTATCGTCATATAACAGAACGTCATCACCTGCATCGCCGTTCTGGACATCCGCACCGGCACTTGTTGCGAATGAATCGTCGTCATCACCGCCATTGAGGATGTCATCACCTTCACCGCCTTCGAGGCGGTCTTTTCCGGCACCTCCGTTAATCACGTCATTCCCGAGACCACCCTCGATATTGTCTTTACCATCACCGCCGCTGAGCGTGTCATTTCCATCACCGCCAATGATGTTATCGTTACCGTTGCCGCCATCCAGTGTATTATCCTGACCATCGCCGACAATCTCGTCATCTAGGTCAGTACCAACAATGTTTTCAACATTATAAATTTCATCTGTCCCGCCAAAACCATCATTTTGAACAATATTTTTATCCAGACGAACATTCACACCTGACGTTGTGCCCGTGAATATGGCGGTATCAATACCAATGCCACC
>JAUICS010000003.1 GCA_030427765.1 Alphaproteobacteria bacterium | reverse complement strand
CAGCCCCATCCAGTTCACAACCGCATTTTGGTCTGTGAACCGCCATATACGCGGCAGTGGATTGCCATGACGAGGACGGGGCATCACCGTACCTACCTCAACGAAGCCAAAACCCATTTTATCCCATCCGGACAGGGCTGCCCCTTCCTTATCCGCACCGGCAGACAGGCCGATTGGGTTCTTAAAAATCTTGCCAAACAAAGTAACGGGTTTTTCCGGCGACACAGATGCACGTGGCCCCAGCCCCATTTTCAGGGCCGCAATCGTTACTGTGTGCGCCATTTCCGGCGGCAGTAGAAATAATGGATTTTTCATGTCTATAAAACCTTAAACATATTCAATGTAACAAGTGCAATCGCAATCACAAAACTGGCATATAAAAACCATTTTTGCAGCGTACCTGGCAGTTTGCCAAGTTTATTCAGCAATATTCCACCAACCACTCCGCCCGCGACAGCACCGCATGACCACGGAAACCAAATGGAAAATATCAAATTGCCATGGAAGAAATGGGCAATCACCGCGACAATCACCAGCAAGAACTCAACAAACCGCGCCTGTATTTTTAACACGCCAATATCTGTATCATCCGGATATTGAAACCGTAGAAGTGCGAGAAGAATAACACCGATACCCGCCCCAAACACACCGGCATTTACACCCGAAAAAAACGACATTACATGAAACGTACGTGCCGACACGTACGGTGCAATTTTTGGCGCAAACACCGCAACCAAAACCGCCATAATGAGGGCAGGAAGCACCCATACCTGATCAAGATTTGAAATAAAGGATGCCCCAATAACGGTGCCGACCAATGCCAGAACAGCGAGTTTAATATTCTGAACATAGTAAATCGATGGATGCGTCATAATTGTTGAACCGACACTGCGGAACAGGGAGCCAACCTTCATATTTCCGACAAGGGCACCAAGGGATATTTCCGGAAATAAAAATTGAAACAGCGGGACCGTCAAAAACATTGTCGCCCCGAAGAGAACCGCTAATATACTAAGAACAAAACCGCTACTTATAAGGATAAGTGCATCAACTGGCAACGATCTGCCCCTGCTTGAACTTTACCCTGCCTCCGACAATTGTGTACTGCGCCTGACCTGTCAGGGTTTTGCCGTTGAAGATACAGTTTTTACCCTTCGACAAACGGTTTTCGTTGCTGGGCACCCAGTCCTTATTAATATCAAAGATCGCAATATCCGCATCCGCACCGACAGACAATGTTCCCTTATCGATACCGAGGATTTTGGCAGGCTCCGCCGACATTTTTGAAATGCCCTTCGACAGGCTTATATGTCCCGGCTTCACCAGATACGTATTCATGACAGCAAAACTGGTTTGCAATCCCGTTGACCCGAACGCCGCTTTATCGAAAGGCTGAAGCTTATCCGGCTCAATATGCGGCGCATGATCGGTGGTAAACGCATCAATCGTATCATCCTTAATCGCCGCGATAATCGCATCGACGTGATCTTGGGACCGCAGTGGCGGATACATTTTTGCATTTGTGTTATACCCTTTGCATTCCTCATCCGTCAGGGCAAAATGCTGAACTGACACCTCGGCCGTAATCGTTGCTTTTCCGGCCTGTTTTGCGCGGCGAATCGCATCCACCGCACCGGATGTCGAGTTATGGAGCAGATGTAAACGGCCACCGCACATTTCGGCCAGCAAGATATTCTTTTGAACGGCCAGATCCTCGGACGCCGCCGGTGTTCCGGCCAGACCTAGCTGGGTCGAAACCCAACCCTCATGCATCACACCGTCTTCCGTCAGAGTATTTGTTTCGCAGTGACTCATCAGCAAAATGTCGCATGTTTTGGAATATTCAAACGCGCGGCGCAATATCCCCTCATCCTGCACATCAACGCCGTCATCGGTAATGGCAATCGCACCGGAGGTTTTAAGCTCATTAATTTCGGACAGGGTTGCGCCTTCCTGTCCTGTGGTGATCGAGCCTGTCGGATAGATATTGATCAAATCAAGCTCATTTGACCTTTTGATAATAAATTCAATGACTGTCTGGTTATCGGCAACGGGCTTCAGGTTTGGCATGGCCACCGCAGATGTCACACCGCCCGCCAGCGCCGCCCAGGAACCGGTTTCAAGTGTTTCGCGATCTTCACGTCCCGGCTCGCGGAAATGTACCTGCATATCAATCAATCCCGGCGTTACGGTCAAGCCACTTGCGTCAATAACCTCATCCGCCGTATCGTTTAATCCGGCCTCAACCTTTTGAATTTTCCCGTCTGCCACCAGGATGTCATGAACGTCATCAATACCGTTTGCAGGGTCAATCACATGACCATTTTTAATCAGAAGCGTTGTCATTGGAGCGTTACCTCCTTCTCTTTCCCGTCACATCGGCTACATAGCACCCATAACAGGGCCTTGCGCACCGCCATGCCATTTTCGACCTGGCGCAGGATATGGGATTGTTCATCGACCGCAACCAATGCCGAATGAACATCAATGTCTCTGCGTACAGGGCCAGGGTGCATTAAAATCGCATCTTTGGCGGCCAAATCCATCCTTTTCCTGCTAATGCCGTACATTTTAGAATATTCGCGCAATGTCGGAATGAACCCGTTTGCACCGCGCTCCTCCTGTACGCGCAATGCGTACACCACATCGGCGCCGTCCAGCGCATCCTCAACACTATAAAATGTCTTCAAACCATAATTTTCAACATGTGCAGGCAGAAACGTCTCCGGCGCGGCCACACGAATATTGGCCTTTAAAAGTTTCAAAAGACGTACAAGCGACCCAAACACGCGAGAGTGCATAATATCACCGACAATCGTGACGGTTTTGCCGTTTAAATCGTCTGATTTAAAGTGATCCAGCATAGTCAGACCGTCCAAAAGCGCCTGCGTCGGATGTTCATGCCAGCCGTCACCGGCGCTGATAATCGATGCGCGGACATGGCGGGCCATCATTTCCGGCACGCCGGCCTCCCGGCATCGTATAACGATTGTTTTCAGATTGTAGGCATCAAGGGTCAAAACGGTATCCAGATACCCTTCACCCTTGCTGATGGAACTACTGTTGCCGCTGATACTATTCGTGTCCATAGACAGATTTTTACCGGACAGATCAAAACTGGCGAGTGTACGGGTGGAATGCTCGAAAAACGCATTCACCATACTGCATCCTTTATTAAAATCGAACTTATAGGTTTTATAACCCCGGAATGCGCGGGAAAGCTGATAAATAAGGGCTAAATCATCATTGGAAATTTGTTCAATGGAAAAAAGATCGAAGAAGCCAACGTCACGGTCGGCGCGTATATTCAGGAGATCTTTTTCAGGGTTATCAACCATATGTATCCATGTTTATTCAAGATGTGATATCAAAAATTAAATCATAGGTAAAGATAAGTTTGTTCTATTCAAATCAAATACATCAATGTTATCAACGTTGATTATGGACGATTTGCTTTTGACACGTTTAATAATCAGTTTCTTTGTCGCCGGATTTGTTATCATCGCGGTTGTATATGCGGCTGAGCGTTATGGAACGCGCGTTGGTGGCATTATTGCAGGCGCCCCTTCTGTCGTTGGTGTTGCGTTATTACTTCAAGCAATTTTTTACGGCAGTGATCATGCGCATGTTGCCAGTCTGGGCACTCTACTCGCGATGCCCGTACTCGGTGCCTTCTGTATATGTTATATATTGCTGGCAAAACATAATCCCTTTTTCTCCATTCCGGCGGCCTCTATCGCGTGGTTATTTGCAGCGTATATTGTGAATGAGATGGAAATACAGGGATTACGGGATGTGATTATATTCAGCATTGTTGTTTGTGGTGGCACAAAAACACTGCTGCTGCTTATGATAAAATACCGCATATTTCATCTAAAGGAACATGATGATGTTCCCGCGAAAGACAATATCTTCAGCAAACGTTCAACGAAATATATCATACGGTTTTTATTAGGCGGAACGTTTGTTGCTGTTTCAATTCTGGTTGCGGAGTATTCAAATAAGACATTAGCCGGTTTGTTCGCCGCATTTCCAGCCATCGGAATAAGCAACCTGATTATTTTACGTGCGACAAAATCCCCAGACTTTGTATCATCATTTACATACAGGTATTTTAGTAACGCAATACTGCACAGCACAGTTTATATCCTGATTGTATATGCCACATATCCGGTTTATGGATATGTTTTTGGGACAATTATGGCGCTTGCCGCGTCCTGTATAACAATTATGATTGCCGAATACATAAATCACCGGCACCGCAGGCACATTCAAAAAGGACTAAAAACATGATGTCGCGTTTAAAGAACACGTATATTTTGCATGGGTGTTGCGATCGCGCAGAATTCGAGGATAGAAGCATTCCCTCAGGGTCTAATTTTCACTGGATTCCATGGCTACAAAAAATGTTACTGGTAGACGGATACAATGTGCAAACACCGGAAATGCCAACGCCGCATAAACCGAGTTACCAGACATGGAAATCGATATTCTCGACATTTCCAATTGATGGGCAAACACAGCTCGTTGGACATAGTTGCGGCGGCGGGTTCCTGCTAAAATATCTTGGCGAACATCAAATCAAATTAGACAAACTTGTCTTGGTGGCACCGTGGCTAGACCCAGGCAAACAGCTTGGCGACTTCCTTAAATGCGATCTGAAAGAAGATTTAAGTAAACGCATCAATGAAATTCACATCATGTATTCGGAGGATGAGCCCGTTGATAGCGTAAAAGAAACAGTAGATATAATAATGGATACATATCCATCTGCGAAATTACATAGATTCAATACGCATGGTCATTTCTGTCTGGCCAATATGGGAACGCAGGAATTTCCGGAATTATACGAAATACTGCGCTAGGCCGCGTCCTCATCACCCTTACCGCCGTGATCAACAGACCATTGCACGGGGTCATAAAGGAATTTTTCAAGGGATGTCAGTGTTTCTTCATCATACACACTGTTTTCCTTCGCGTAATCAAGCACATCCCACCATGTTGTCAGGGCATGAAGCTGAATACCAAGTGATTCCATATTCTTAATGCTGGCATCGAAAATGGCATAATGGAATACAACGAATGAATGTTTTACAACCGCGCCGGCCTCGCGCAGGGCATTGATAAACACCTGCTTACTGCCGCCATCGGTCTGAAGGTCCTCGATAAGGATTACATTTTTACCCTCGTCTTCCATACAACCTTCAATCTGTGCCATACGGCCAAACCCTTTCGGTTTTTTCCGGACATACAGCATTGGTTTATTCAAACGCTCAGCAATAAAGGCCGCGTATGGAATACCGGCCGTCTCACCGCCCGCAACCATATCAATATTTTCGATACCGACCTTTTCATTCAGAAGGGCCGCTGCGTTATCCATTAGGACCTGACGTTCATCCGGAAAAGAAATCAAGCGTCGACAGTCAATATAAACGGGGCCAACGCGCCCGGATGTGTATGTAAACGGGTCTTTGGCATTAATAAGAATCGATTTCGTATCAATCAGTATTTTGGCTGTATTCAGGGCAAATTCTTTATGGCTCATCGGTAATACTCTTTAAATAATCTCATATACTTCAAAAAACCTACTATTTGCGCTCAATTCAGGCAAGCATTTCTTATAGCGCACAACAGAAGACAGAAAATTTCTTGCGACTGTCTATTGTGCATACAAATGAAATAGATTAGAAATTGGAAATTCATTTCTAATAATATTACGAGGGTACGTCATGAAACCGGTGTTTGTCTTTCCAGGACAAGGGTCCCAGTATGTTGGCATGGGTAAAGAGCTGGCAGAAAATTTTGAAGAGGCACGTCACGTTTTTGAAGAGGTTGACGATGCATTGGGTCAACACCTTTCAAAACTTATGTTCGAAGGGCCGGAGGCCGATCTGAACCTTACCGAAAACACGCAGCCCGCATTGATGGCGATGTCACTTGCCATTATTCAGGTTTTGAACAAGCAAGGCTCACTGGATGTCAAAAATGACCTATCCTTTGTTGCCGGACACTCTTTGGGGGAATACTCCGCCCTTGCAACGATTTCGGCATTAGAAGTTGCGCAAACGGCAAAGCTTTTGAAAATACGTGGACAGGCGATGCAGGAAGCCGTTCCGGTTGGAAAAGGGTCGATGGCCGCCGTTCTGGGTCTTGATTTTGATGCAGTAAAGGAAATTGCAAGCTCGGTTTCCAACAGTGAAATTTGCCAGGCGGCAAACGATAACTCACCCGGACAGGTTGTTGTTAGCGGCCATGTTGCCGCCGTTGATCGCGCTGTCGCATTGGCGGCAGAACGCGGCGCACGCCGTTCCGTCGTCCTTCCGGTAAGTGCACCGTTCCATTGCCAGCTTATGGCACCGGCCGCACAAAAAATGTCACAGGCGCTGGCCGGTACGAACATCCGCCCGCCAATGGTGCCGGTTGTCAGTAACGTTACGGCCAAGGCCGAAGATGATCCGAATGCGATTCGCCGTCTTCTGGTTGATCAAATTACAGAAACCGTACGCTGGCGCGAAAGTATCGAATGGATGGTTGCTCAGGGCGTGACGCAGTTTTATGAAATCGGCGCAGGAAAAGTTCTATCCGGATTAATTAAAAAGATTAACCGTGATGTATCATGCGAACCGGTTGGTACAACCGAACAGATCGAGCAGTTTTTAACATCATTTAAGGGATGAAGTTAAATTTCTACACCGATAATTTAAAGCAAGTCGACATCCGCGCAAATTCACCAACACGCGAATGGATGGACGAATCGCCAGGAAAGTTTGCTTATCGGTGCCTACCATTGAATATTGCCAATTCCCACGGCTGGTCAATACATTGCACCGAAACATTTTCGGTTAAGTGGAATGGTGAAGATGGGCTTGAGGCCATTACATTCCGCGCAACCAAATTTCTAAAACATGTGTGTACCAGTGTTTTTGGAAACGGCATCCTAACCTTTGTCATACATGGATTATTTCAAACCGAGCCCGGATGGAATATGTACGTATCCGGCCCGCCGAACAGCCCGAAAGACGGCATTTCTCCACTTCAGGGCATTATTGAAACCGACTGGGCACCCTATAGTTTTACAATGAACTGGCAAATTACCCGCAAAAATGAATGGATAACATTCGAAGAGGGGGAGCCATTTTGCTCATTTTTTCCTATAAAACGGAATGAGCTTAAAGAATTCAAACCGGAAATGCATCCGTTCGACGCAAATCCGGAGTTAAAAAAAGAACATGACATCTGGTCAAAACGGCGTAACAAATTCGTCAAAGATTTGCGGGACCCGGAGAGTGAAGCCGTCGCCCAAAAATGGCAAAAGGATTATTTCAAGGGCTTAAGACCGGACGGCAGTGTGGGGGCAGAGGACCATCAGTCAAAATTAAGACTCAAAGAATTCAAAGTTAACCATATAGGAGTTGAATAATATGTTTGATCTTACAGGAAAGAATGCATTGGTTACCGGCGCAACCGGCGGTATCGGTAAAGAAATCGCACTTGCGCTATATCATGCAGGCGCAAATGTTGCCATCACTGGACGTAATAAAGAAAAACTTGATGCCCTTGTTGCCAAGCTTGGTGACAATGCAAAGGCGTTTCAGGTTGATCTGGGCAATGCCGAAAATGTTGACGGGTTGGTAAAAGATGTAGAAGGGGCCATGGGGTCAATCGACATTTTGGTGAACAACGCCGGTATCACAAAGGACAATTTATCCATGCGGATGAAGGATGAAGAATGGCAGGAGGTAATCGATATCAACTTGACCGTTCCGTTCAAACTGGCAAAAGCCGTCCAGCGCGGCATGATGAAACGCCGCAACGGCCGCATCGTCAATATATCATCGGTTGTCGGCGTTACCGGAAACCCGGGGCAATGTAACTACGTTGCAACAAAGGCCGGCATGATCGGATGGTCAAAGGCCATGGCACAAGAAGTGGCCAGCCGCGGCATCACAGTAAACTCAATGGCTCCGGGCTTTATTGCCAGTGCGATGACAGATGCCCTTAACGACGATCAAAAAGACAGCATCAATTCCCGTATCCCCGCAGGGCGTATGGGCGACCCGAAAGATATTGCGGCGGCGGCCGTTTATCTGGCAAGTGAAGAGGCCGGATATGTGACCGGATCAACCATCCATGTCAACGGCGGAATGGCCATGATATAAGGTTTTTGCCGCGGTTATCCACATAGGGTAATCACGGTAAATAATCGAGCCTAGTCAAGCTGTTATGATTATGGTAGTTGAATTTATTACATTGCTAACTGGGTGGTGAAAACTGCTTGCAATATGGGATGAGGCTGGTTAAGTTCAGTCGTCATCAAACAGAAAAATTTAATTTAATAAAAAGTAAGGAATTGCTATGAGTGATGTCGCTGAACGCGTAAAGAAGATTGTTGTTGAGCATCTTGGTGTAGAAGAGGATAAAGTGAAGGAAGAAGCCAGCTTTATCGATGATTTGGGTGCTGACTCACTTGATACAGTTGAATTGGTTATGGCATTTGAAGAAGAATTCAACATTGAAATTCCTGATGATGCTGCCGAAAAAATTCAAACAGTGGCAGACGCTGTTAACTTCATCAAAGAAAACGCAGAATAATCCAGTTTGCACGCGGATTTTGTCTGCGTGTAATCGGATCGTTTCAACGTATTTAATCAAAAAATCATGCGCCGTGTCGTTGTTACAGGTTTAGGTATGGTATCACCGCTTGGTGTAGGCGTTAACCACAATTGGTCGGCCATCACAAGCGGTGAAAGCGGTATTCGTAAAATCGAATATATGGATGCCAGTGACCTAACATGCCAAATCGCCGGTGTTGTCCCGCGTGAAGAACATGGGGACAGCGGGGATCACGTATTCCATCCGGACATGGCGCTTGAGCCGAAAGACCAGAAAAAGGTCGATACGTTTATCCTATATGCCATTAAGGCCGCGAATGATGCCATTGCCGATAGTGGCTGGTCCGCCGATACGGAAGATAAAGCGGAGCGCACAGGCGTATTGGTTGGATCCGGTATAGGCGGTTTAACGCGTATTAATCAGGTCAGTTTAACACTGGCCGAAAAAGGACCACGCCGCGTTCCGCCGCATTTCGTGCCGTCCGCATTAATCAATCTTGCATCCGGTCATATATCCATACTGCATGGGTTTAAAGGGCCAAACCACGCCGTTGTTACGGCCTGCGCCACCGGAACACATGCCATTGGTGATGCTGCACGTCTGATTATGTTCGGCGATGCCGATGTGATGGTCGCCGGTGGTGCCGAATCGTCAATTGACCGCCTCGGCGTGTCAGGTTTCTGTGCCGCGCGTGCCCTTACAAGCGGTTTCAACGATACGCCGACAAAGGCATCCCGTCCATTTGACGAAGGGCGTGATGGTTTCGTCATAGCCGAGGGCGCAGGTGTTGTCGTGCTGGAAGAATATGAACACGCAAAACAGCGCGGCGCCAAAATTTACGGTGAAGTTATCGGTTACGGTTTATCCGGCGATGCATACCACATGACATCTCCGCCGGAAGACGGAAATGGTGGATACCGCGCCATGAAAGCCGCCTTACGAAACGCCGGTAAAACAGTTGATGATATTGATTACATCAACGCACACGGCACATCGACACCGGTTGGCGATGCCATTGAATGCAAGGCAGTGAAACGTTTGTTTGGTCCGGCCATCGAAAACACAATCATGTCATCAACAAAATCCGCGATTGGACACTTACTCGGTGCCGCCGGTGCGGTTGAGGCCATTTATTGTATCAAGGCCCTTGAAACAGGTGTCATTCCACCAACACAAAACCTTGAAAATCCGTCCGAGGATTGTCAGGGCATTGATCTTGTTCCAGGCACCGCAAAAGAAAAAGAGCTTAACACAGTTCTATCGAACAGTTTTGGCTTTGGCGGAACGAATGCCAGCCTTATCCTGAGTAAGGTGTAATGGCCCGCATAATACTGGCCACACTTTCCATTTTTATCTTTGTTTCTGCCGCCACAATCTGCGGATTTGGCCTTTGGTTACATCAGGAATTTCATAAAAACGGACCGCTTAACAACGACAAGATCGTCCATATCCAGTCAGGCACAGGCCTAAAGCGAATTGCCGCGCAACTTGAGAAAGACAATATCATTTCCTCCGCCTTTGTATTTACAACAAAGAATCGTTTATATGGCGAACATAAAAATCTGCAGGCTGGTGAATACATGATGCCCGCTGGCATATCAATGAAGGGTGTCCAGCAAAAATTACTGACGGGCGATACATATCATCGCTCCATCACCGTGCCAGAAGGGTTAACAAGTGTCGAAATTGTCGAACTGATTAACAACACATCAGATATGCGTGAGCAGGTAATGGTTATCCCGGCGCAGGGGACCCTTCTGCCCGAAACATATTTCTATGACAAAAACGTATCGCGCCTTGATGTCATGGACCGTATGCAAAAATCGATGTCAAGCACACTCGACAAACTATGGGACAAACGCACGGTAAGTGATGATATTGTTTCATCACCTGAGGAGGCTATTATACTCGCCTCGATCATCCAGAAGGAGGCCGGAAATTACGAGGAAATGCCCCGTGTTGCAGGCGTCTTTGCAAACCGGCTTCAAAAAAACATGCGTTTGCAATCCGACCCAACCGTCATATTTGCAATTACAAACGGCGATCCCGAGCGTGAAGGCTATGGCCCGCTTGGCCGCCGTATAACGCGTAAGGACTGGGAATTTGAATCTCCATACAACACGTACAAATACACCGGCCTGCCCCCTGGCCCGATTTGCCACCCAAGCAAAGAAAGCATCAAGGCCGCACTGAATCCCGAAAAGCATGACTACCTGTTTTTTGTGGCCAGCGGCGATGGCGGTCATGCCTTCGCCAAAACACTCAGCGAGCATAACAGAAACGTTGCAAAATGGCGCCGCGTTCGAAATGACGCAGGAAAGAGTCAATAGAACCAAGAATCATATACCCCACCCATTGGCCAAGGAAGATTCGGATGCTATATAAATTGAATAATCATTTCACGGATGGAAATTATGTCAGAGGTCAAGAAAACAAAAGTTCTTATTATCGGGTCCGGCCCAGCCGGTTTTACCGCCGCCATTTATGCGGCACGCGCCAATTTAAAACCAATTCAGGTCATGGGTATACAGCCGGGCGGCCAGCTTACCATCACAACCGATGTTGAAAATTACCCTGGCTTTGCCGATATGGTACAGGGTCCATGGCTGATGGAACAGATGCAAAAACAGGCCGAAAATGTTGGCACAGAAACCATTCATGACATGATTACGGAAGTTGATTTTTCATCCCGTCCGTTCAAGGCAAAATCAGATGGCGGAACGGAATTCGAGGCCGATACAATTATCATTGCCACAGGTGCAAAGGCACGATGGCTTGGCCTGCCATCGGAAGAAGCGTTTATGAACAAAGGTGTCTCCGCCTGTGCCACCTGTGACGGATTTTTCTACCGAGGAAAAGAAGTCGCAGTCATCGGCGGTGGCAATACCGCGGTTGAGGAAGCCTTATTTTTAACGAATTTCTGTGAGAAGGTAAATCTGGTTCACCGCCGTGATGAGCTTCGCGCCGAACGTATTATGCAGGAACGTTTGTTCAACAACCCGAAAATCAATGTTATTTGGGATTCAGTGGTTGAGGAAGTCCTTGGCGATGATGCGGGGGTGAAGGGTGTACGCCTTAAAAATGTGAAAGATAACACGACATCTGAAATCAATGTCGAAGGATTCTTCGTTGCCATCGGACATGATCCGGCAACGGAACTATTCAAAGGCAAAATTGATATGGACGATGAAGGTTACATTGTCACAAAGCCGGATTCAACCGCAACAAATATTGCGGGCGTATACGCCGCCGGTGATGTGAAGGATAAAGTATACCGTCAGGCCGTCACGGCCGCCGGTATGGGTTGCATGGCCGCGCTGGAGGCCGACCGTTTCCTTGCAGAACATAAATCTACCGATTTACAAAACGCCGCCGAGTAAAAGATTGAGTAGAAGTTAGAGTAGAAATTACCAATAAAAACAAAATGTTGCCTTTACCCTGAAATAAGGGTAATACGGCATAATGCTTGATTGGGATAAATTACGAATATTTCATGCCGTGGCCGAGGCGGGAAGCTTTACAAAAGCCGGAGAAGCACTGCACTCCAGCCAATCTGCCGTATCACGTCAAATCATCGCGCTTGAAGAAAATTTGGGCCTGACTCTGTTCCACCGCCACGCACGCGGTTTGAAGTTAACAGAGCAAGGGGAGCTCCTCCACAAAACCACCAGCGATATTTTCACCAGCCTGTCAATTATCGAAGGTAAACTTCTGGACACTAAAAAACTTCCAAAAGGGCCACTGCGTATTACGCTTGCCGACTTTATCGGATCGACATGGCTTGCACCAAAACTGCATATACTGCGTAAAGAACATCCCGACCTACAGCTTACATTTATTCTCGACGACCGTATCCTGAACTTAGGTATGCGAGAGGCCGATGCCGCCATTCGTTTGCAACGCCCGAAACAGCCGGATTTAATCCAGCGCCATTTAACAACTATCCATTTCCACATTACGGCCTCGAAATCATATCTTGAGTTATACGGGTATCCCCAAAGTCCGGAAGATTTGGCCGACCATACATTGATTGCGTTTCCAGATGACACATTAAGCCCGTTCCAAAACCCAAACTGGATATTACAAGTGGCAGATGTTGATTTGAAATCGACCAACAATTTAATCTTGATTAACTCCATTTCCGCCATTGAACGCGCCGTAAATGATGGGGCCGGTATCGCCGCCCTGCCGGATTATATGATCAAAAGCAATCCAAACCTTGAAATTCTATTCCCGGACCTCCAGCGCGAGCCTGTCGAGATGTATTTTGTGTATTCAGAAGAGCGTCGCCATTCACAAAGAATAGCGATTTTCCGCGATTTCTTGATTAAAAACATCGCTCAAACCGATTTTTAATACATTTTTTATGGTTGTAAAAACCATCTAAATGACTGAAACAACAACAGAAATGCCTAGATATGCATAATTTGCATGCCTATCATGCAAAAACCACTGTGGTCCCGAAGGTCCGTTTAAGTATATAAAGCTCTTGCAACTTCGGTTGCTGGGCATTGCGCCCAACGTCTCCCAGACGTGAAACCTCCCTGTTCAACTCGCCGGGTCAGATTTCTGCCCCGGTATTTTTTTGCCTAAAATCCAGAATCTTCCGTGCGCGGCATCATATCTGTTGTCAGGAAAACCTTCACGCCAATGCGGCGGACTGATATTATATAAACATGACAGATCGCATAATCGCATTATTTACATACGGTGGCGGTATGCGCGGATTGGTTGCCGCGCACATTATGGCCACAATAGAAGAACGCACCGGATTGGCCATGGCCGATATGGTTGACGTATTCATGGGCCCATCCACCGGCGCGATTATCAATTCCGGTTTGAACGTCCCCCACCCACATTACCCCGACCGCCCACGATTCAAAGCACGGCATATGGTGCGTTTTTATGAACGTCAGGGCATTAAAATCTTTACAACTGATAAATACCGTAAGTTCCGGTCATTCATTCATGACTTTAACAACCGTACAATGCGCCTTAGTCAGTTAAATTGGCTCATGAAACACGGACATTATGATCCCACAAATCTGCACAGGGCACTGCGCAATATGTACGGTAAGCTGTCCCTCCAGGACACGCTATGCAGTTTGGTTATACCGACCTACAACATTGACGGGCAGCAGATGAATTTGGCCAAGGAACGTGATGACACCGATGAGACTCCTGTCCGGACAACCAACAATATGGTCGATGGCGGCGGGCATGCCGTTTGGCTAAAGAACCTGAAATTTCCACATATTCGTAAATCACAGGCCGCACCTAGCGTATCACTTGTTGATGCCGTCATGGCCAGTACGGCCGCGCCAACATTTTTTCCGTGCCATCATTTTCAGGTCAAACCCGATAACGACAGTTCCATGATTTCGTATTCCGGAATTGACGGGTCAATATTCGATAACCCGTGTATCAGTTATCTTGGTGCCCTTCGCCCACATATCAAGGATGATACAGAGGTCATCATGATTATCCTTGGTACCGGTTATACGCACCGGTCATTCAAACATGAAGACTGGAACCGTTTTGGCAGTCTGGGCGTTGTGGACCCCGTTAACGACTTTCCCCTCATCAATATCTTTTTCCACGCATCGGAATCGGCACTTATGGATGCTTTTGCGAAGGAAGTCGGCGATCACTTATACGTGTTTAACCGTACTATGCTGGCCAGTGACGACCCCATGAGCACCCCGAATGAGCAGATTGACGATGCCAGTCCGGATAACCTTGAAAAACTTCATAATTTTGCCAATCTGATCATGGATGAAAATAAAAGCAGGCTGGATGATTTATGCCAGCTTCTTTCGTCCAATTACGATGACAAACGCAACCCGAAAACCGGTAAAAAGAACAAATCAAAGCGTTCGTTATTTTCATTCTTACGAGAATAAATGCCTAAAAATGTGTATATATAACGTTATGCCTTTTTATGCCATGACACGTCATATGTAATCTGCTACACCGAATATATCCTATAACAATTATTGCAGATTTTTATGATATCGAGGCTCTTTCGAGACGCGTCACCTACCGATGTAGCGGCATTAAGACCAGAACCGGTAACGCCAAGACAAGTACCTAACTTTGCAGATACTTACCCAACAGAATGGACGTATACCCCTTTTGAGGTTGATGACCGTACAATCCGCATATTTGAATCGAAATCTTCAAACCGTCTGGTTGGCCAGCATAATCCACAAGCCATATTTTTCCTAGGATTCAAGTCAAAGGCACCACATCCGGACAATGCGCGTTTCGTTGAAAGATTAAACGAACAAGGCATTGATGTTACATGTATTGAACTCCCGGACCCTCAGCGCGATCCGGCATTTATACCTGCTTTCAGGGATATTTTCATACGGCTGGTTACCGATGAAAAATCGCCGCTTCTGAGACTGGACCGTGAAAGCGTAATCATTGCGCATTCCGTCAGCGCGCTTATGCTTATGGATATTTTACGTGACCCTGAACACGCGGAAAGATTTCGTGACAACCCCTACAAAACACGCCTTATTATGAAGGCTCCGTTTTTTGACTTGCCAACGGTACCTTATAAAGGAACATTAACAGGGCTTCACGCCGCCTATGCAGCCGCCTACGGCAATCACTTCCTTGGAGATGCACCATTGGATATGTCGTTCTTTAGAATGCTCGGCATTACGGATGAAGGTTATATTCGTGACTATGACATGCCAACACACACACAAATCCAGCATTTATCTCAACAAGGCCGAGAAGTCGCATTCAGTATTCTGAATAGCCCGGAAATTCAGGAACGCCTCACTGATTGTTTTTCAGGCATAACGCCGACCATGTTACTCGGCAACGAAGATCCCA
>JAUICS010000297.1 GCA_030427765.1 Alphaproteobacteria bacterium | reverse complement strand
AAGTACCTTTGAAATGCCGGCTAAGCCAGATAATGGCTCTGTGTGGCCAATGTGGGATTTAATAGAACCGATTGGCAACGGGTCGTTTCGTTTGCCCGGCTGTAATGCGTTATGTATCGCATTACATTCCGCGGGGTCACCCACGGGCGTTCCGGTCCCATGCGCTTCAAAATACACATAATTTTTAATATCTGCCTGACAGGAATCGGATAGTGTCGCCATTAATTCCGATTGGCGGTCACTTTTAGGGGATAATAGTGAAGACCGGTAACCATCGGTATTTACGCCCGTTCCTTTCAGGAGGGCCATAATTGGCCAATTGTTTTCCTCGGCCTTTCGGCGGGTTGTTAGGAGGAGCGTGATTATGCCTTCTGAGCGTACATATCCGTCCGCCCTGTTATCGAAACAGAAACAGTGCCCTTTGTGTGACAACATTCCGGCGCGTGAGAATGCCACGAATGGTGAAGGGCTCAGCAAAGCATGCGCACCCGATACAACAACGAAATCCGTTTGCTCATTCTCGATTGCCTGCGCCGCCTTATGCAATGCCACCATTGAGGAGGAGCAGGCCGTATCTATGGCGAGGCTTTCGCCATGAAAATCATAAAAGTAGGATAGGCGGTTTGCCGCAAAACTAAGCGCATTTCCCGGCATGAAATGTGCATCGATCATGGCTGTGTCATGGTGAAACATCGTGCCGTAATCCGTTGCGGATATACCGACATACACATCAACGTTTCGGTCGGGTAGTTTATATGGATTTATGCCTGCATTTTCAAACGCTTCCCATGTAACTTGAAGAAGCAGTCGGTGTTGCGGGTCAATCTGTATAGCTTCACGTGGTGACATGCCAAAAAATGACGGGTCGAAGGAATACACGTCATTTATCATTCCCGCGGCATTACTATAGGTAAATCCTGATACTTGCTCCGGATGGTAAAGTCGATCGTGAACCCACCGTTCATTGCCGATTGTATTGATAACATCATGTGGCCGGCCAAGGACACCCCACAGATCATCAAGTGAACTTGCATTTCCAGGCAGGCGGCAACCATATCCGACAATGGCGATGTCGCCCGTCGATAACGAAAGTTTTTCGGCTGTTTTACTGGTGTTCATGGCCACACTATCGATACTGTTCCAAAAGTCTTATGACACTATCAGAACATTCCCTATAACAAAAGACAGATAAATAAAATGAATCGTGCGGTTACGCAACCTTTCTGTTCGATTCTGGTCTGTTCGATTTTGGCCTGTTGGATTTTGGTCTGTTGGATTTATCTGGTATGAATGCGTCCGGTGCATGAATGTCTTGCTCCTGGTCATGTCGGCCAATGTGGGTGCGTTGAGCTTGACGGGTTGCCATTTTGTTCATGATCGCGGTAAATGTATTGTTTACGGCCATAGTGACTGCGGAGGACGAGAAGAAACCGCCGTTGATTTGTGTCTGATCAATAAGCATGTTTCGAAGCGCGTTCACCAAAACCGGATCGGGTTTAAAGGTTTCACAATCATTCCAGAATGTATCCAGGCCGTTTTGGTACGTTAACCCCGGTTTATCGTAGATGGCCCTTGCCAGCACCTTAACCGGTTTTGTATGCATAAGGGCGGAGATGCCGACAGTGCTATTGGCCACAACAACACCACGACATTTTCGCAGTAGAGGCGGCATACTGATATGTTCCAGAAATTCAACACGGCCCGAAATATGATAGTGCGCAGCAAGCCGTTTTGTTGTTTTTTCATGGCTACAGATACCGTTGTCGAGCGGATGTATTTTGACGATCAATTTGGCATTCTGTGGCGCATATTTCGCAAATGACCGCATGGTATAATCAATGATGTCTTCCATTGATGAAAAATCGGAATGTTCACGTATCTGAAAGTCACTTTCCAATTGTAATGGCAGCATAAAAACCGGTGCGTTCGTGCGGATAACGTCCTTATATTGGCGTGAATGTTTCTTAAGGCTGTAGCGGCGCATGATAAAACGTTTCAAGAAACCAAAATATTCTGCATAAACCCAGTAAGGCCGATGGGTTTTATAACTCGCAAAATATGGTTTACCAATAGTTGAGGCAATACTGTATGCGATATCCTGACCCGCGCGTTTGAAGAAGGAGCTGCTTACGGGGCGGCCGTTATCTTTCTGTCCAGTGTGTTCAAAATTTTCGTAATATTCACGCAGCAAATCAATATTATCCAGAATCGTTGAGTTTGCATTGGTTCCGTTTTCTTCCATCGTGATCCAATTCGGACGTAAATACCCTTCTTCGAAAACAAAAACGGGGATATTGTTTTCCTTAGCAATCGCAATTAAGGTTTTATGAACCGGACGGCAGTCGCTGAACAATATAATCGCATCGATATTGTTACGGTCCAAAATGTGGCTGTAATAAATATTCAGGTTTTCTGCAGGTTCATTGCAATATAGTGATGTCCCAACATTCCCCCAAAACAGGCGGTCCCCACCACAATAATGAATCTTAAACACGTCATGCCCGTGCTTTTCAAACTTTTCAGCAAGTTTTGAAAAAAAATCCGTGGCCAATCCTTGCGCAAAAAGAAGTCGCATTAAAACTCGGTTGTAATAAATGATTAAACTACGATGTCTATCACATCGCGGGATGTTTAAAAAGGAAATTGTTATGTGAAAGCGTGCCTGAAAGCTAAATTCAGACCGCGTTCACTTGGTATCTTATTCAAACCCACGCATAGGGGCCGGGGCCGCCGGCTCGAGGTCATGAATTTCCTCAGGGGCATATTCTATGCCGCTATCAATAGTATCTTGAACACCTTCGGTAATGCCGTCCGTATCACCGGCCGCTGGCTCGATATTCGA
>JAUICS010000002.1 GCA_030427765.1 Alphaproteobacteria bacterium | reverse complement strand
CGACATCCCTCTTAATAAAGGGCACGGGTCGGATTTTCTTATCTTTTTGACCGCATTCATGACGTTTCTTGCGATATTTGCCGTCAGTATCGGATTATCCGTAAATATTATCACCAGTAACTGGGTCACCGGCCTGCAGAACAAGATTACAATAGAGGTCCCCGCAGAAACACTGGAGGGCACAATCCTCACGTCGGAGGAAACAAAGGCATATGCACAAAAAATCGCTGCACAACTGGCCAATATCGACGGTGTTTACGAAGTTGATCATGTCAGTGATGAAAAAATCGCAGATCTGGTTTCACCATGGCTAGGCTCCAACACAGATATTCGCCAACTTCCCCTGCCCGGTCTGGTCAGCGTGAATGTGTCTTCCAAGTCCCCGCAACTGATTAACGATATTCAAAAAATTGCCCACCGCGTTACACCAAATGCACATGTAAATACTCATTCGCAGTGGTTATCTGAATTTTTGAACGTTATTTTCGGCCTGAAGGTCTTCGTCATTTTTATTACCCTGATTATATTCACCGTCACGTGTGTATCAGTATCCGGCGCGATTAAAGCCAGAATGGCAATTCATAAGACGGAATTGCAATTACTGCATCTTATGGGGGCAAGTGACGAATATATTACGGAGCAGTTTCAGCGCCATGCGTTCTGGATTTCCTTCCGCGGTGCGCTTATCGGGTCGTTCGGCAGTATTCTATTGTTTTGTTTGATATACGTAATATTGCTCAATTTTAACTTCCTCTTTTTACCGGAATATGAATTTTCCATTGTGTATAAAATAATTCTTCTGGGCATTCCGGTCATAATATGTTTTTTTGCATCCTATACGGCAAAGCGAACGGCTTTACGAGAATTGGCCCGTATGCCATAAAGTGTGGCAACGTAGAGAGTTTGAATAGATACACGAAATACAAAAAATAGAATGAAAGCAATATTTTACATTTTATTTGTCGGTCTGCTTGCCTGGTTCTTTGGCGGCCTGATGTTCGCCGGATATGTTAATGTCATTAACCCTGACGAGCCATTTCGAAAGACCGATGCCATTATCATTCTGACCGGTGACAACAACAGGATTAAGGTTGGTCTTGACTTGCTTTCGGAAGGGAAAACCGAATATGTCTTTATTTCCGGTGTAAACGAATTGATTTCGCAGGACCAAATTCTTGCCCAAAACGGGTTCATGCCAGATGATGTGTCCGTTGCATGCTGTGTCTCGCTCGGTTATGCGGCAAATAATACGCAAGGAAACGCACTGGAAACCAGTCTTTGGCTAAACGCACATAAGGATGTAGACAGCATTCGCCTGATTACATCGGATTATCATATACTGCGATCATTGCTTGAGTTTTCGATACTTCCGTCATCAGTAGAAATTATTCCACACGTCATCAAAACCGACATGATGTTGCAAAAAAACAAATACGCTTATTTACGCCAGCTGTTTTACGAATATAACAAATTGCTCGTGACATGGATTAAAATGCAATTGACACCGCAACCTTTCCGGTTCGTCACAAGGGACAATTAAGCGGTTTTCATATGCTCTTCATCCGCTCTTTGATTTTCAACATTGCCTTTTACCTTTTAACAGCTGCTGCGTGTATTGTACTTCTCCCTGCACTACTTTTACCAAAGAAATATACACTAGAATTAACAAGGGGTTATTTTAATTTATTAACGTTATGTGAGAAGTATATTGTCGGTATAACGTACAGTGTTGAGGGTACGGAAAATATACCGAAAGATACGGCCTATATCGTTGCGGCCAAGCATTATTCCACCTACGAAACAATGAAACTGTTCCTTCTGTTTCATTACCCCGCGGTGATTCTAAAACGGGAATTAATGCGCATACCATTATGGGGCTGGTACGCGAAAAAATTTGAATTAATCGCCATAAATCGCGGCAGTAAACAATATGCCGTTGAATCGGTCGTCGAAGGCGCAAAACGTGTGATTGAGCAAAAGCGACCAATCATTATCTTTCCGCAAGGTACACGAATTAAAATCGATGCAACAACCGCAGAAAAGCCTTATAAATCAGGCGTTGCGCATATGGCCATGCAAACCGGTTTGCCCGTTGTGCCCTTGGCGCATAACAGTTGTCAGGTATGGCCGCGTAAATCATTCATGAAATATCCGGGGCATGTCGTTTTTAAATTTTTGGAACCGCTTAAGGTAGATGATACTATGGAGAAAAATGACGTATTGTCCGCGCTGGAAAATGTTTTGGAACCCGCGACAAATGCGTTGCTAGAGAAATACAAAGACCATGGCAAAACCGCAAAAAAAGCTTAAGCGTCCACCCGGACCAAATACAAACCCTTTAAAAAGTGCATTTTTAGGCGTTTCATGGGGATTATTTGCGGCCATGCTTGTGATAACAATTTTGTATCACGTTTATTGGTACATAAGCGCCAATTCTATGCGTGAAGAGGTTATTGGAACTGTCCAGAAACTGGCCACTAACGGAATAGTTTTTCGTGAATATCCAATTGTCACGGGATACCCCTACCCGCCACGTATTGAATATTCAGGGCAAATCGTTACAAATCGCGGGATTTTCACCATACCACGTATGAGCATCCAATATCTTCTGCCGTTCCGGCATTTTGAAATCATCCTGCCAAGCGGAATGACCTTCACCGAAAACTGGATAAATGCGTCATTTGAACTTGATACGTTTTTTGTGAAAGGTAAATTGCCGGATAATTGGCCCGGCCGCGTGCACAGTACCAGCATAGCGTCATGGCAACAACGCGGCGAATCCTTTGACATCCAACGTCTGTATATGAAGAAAGGATCATTTCAGCTCGATGCATCGGGTTTTATCGGACTTGACCGTACGCTTCAGCCGACCGGCGTTATCGAGACGAAAGCCATCGGCCACGATCTTCTGATAAAGAATTTGAGGGATACTGGATTATTGCCAGACCCGATTGGCGGCATTGTACAGGTTGCCGTACGCACACTGTCCACAAAACATCCCGAAACGGGAGAGGCATTGATCGCCGTGCCGGTTAAATTATCGGATCAAGCTATTCGGATTGGGGTTCTACGGGTGGCGTCCCTGCCTGCGATTGACTGGGGTAGACATAATTCGCCTGTCCCATATCAATAATACTGCGCCGTATTTCACGGGTTTCCGTAAATTTCTTGAACAACGTATCACCGTCATCGCGGCGTATGGCCTTTTGCAGGGCCGTTAAATCCTCGCTAAACCGCTGGATGATCTCCAGAATCGCCTCTTTATTATTAATAAAGATATCCCGCCACATTATGGGATCGGACGCGGCAATGCGGGTAAAATCACGGAAACCGGATGCGGAGTATTTAATGACTTCGGATTTTATATCGTCTTCAAGCTCATTTGCCGTGCCAACAATCGAGTATGCAATAAGGTGCGGTAAATGTGACGTAATACCCAACACAAGATCATGGTGACGTGCATCCATCATTTCAACCTGTGACCCGCAGGCCTCCCAAAACAGGGTCAATTTCTCAATCGCCTTGATCGGCGTATCCGGATCAGGCGTCAAAATGACCCAGCGTTCATGGAATAATTCTATAAAACCGGCCTCCGGCCCTGAATTCTCTGTCCCCGCGATGGGATGACCCGGTATAATGTATCTGTCACGCGGCTTTAAACGCTTTACCAAATCTGCCACAGGTGCCTTTACGGACCCGGCATCGGTTATGATTGCCTCCTCCTCAACAAACGGCAGGATTTTTTCAATAACGGAGCCGATTTTACCAACCGGCACGGCCACCATTATAAAATCCGCCCCTTTTAACCCGTCCGTGAGATTAGTTGAGGTCGTATGTGCAATCCCGAGCTCCAATACCTTTTCACATACGTCAGGATCCAGATCAACGGCGTGAACGTGCTTGGCAAGGTTATAGTGCATCACGGCCCGTGCAACCGATGATCCAATTAACCCTAGCCCGTATATAACTACCTTTTCAAACACTTTGCCTCGCCCTTTGTATACTGTAACGAATAAGATGAATTGATTAACGCCGTTCAACCCTTTATAACAAGAACCTGACCAACATAGACCAAACGTTATTCAAGATTACAGACCATAATGCAAGGACAAAAAATATACAAACCGAAACCAGTTAGCGGCTTTCACGAGTGGCTTCCCGAAATCAGAAGCGTTGAATTACAATGGCTTAAACACATTGCCCGCGTTTTCGAATCCTATGGGTTTACGAATATTGAAACACCTTGTGCGGAGGAGCTTGATGTCCTTCAGTCAAAAGGGGAAATTGATAAGGAAATATATACACTAACCCGCCTGCAAGCAGCGGATGACGATAGCGGAAGCCGCCTTGGCTTACGTTTTGACCAGACGGTCCCCCTCGCCCGATTTGTCGGACAGCATTTCAATGACCTTGATTTTCCGTTCAAACGATACCAAATGCAAAAGGTTTGGCGTGGCGAACGCCCGCAACTGGGACGAAGCCGCGAATTTTATCAATGTGACATAGATGTGATCAATGTTGATCATCTTCCCCTGCATTTTGACGCTGAAATGCCGGCGGTTGTGTATGATGCGCTTCAGGGACTTGGGCTTGGAAAAATACAGATTCGCATCAGCAACCGTAAAATCCTGCTTGGATACCTGGATGCACTAAGTATAGACGATCCGGTATCCGTGACACGTACGGTGGATAAACTTGATAAGTTGGAACTTGCCGAAATTCATAAGATTTTAGTTGAAGAAAGCAATTTATCCACTGAATTATCAACAAAAATTCTCGATCTCGTTCAGACAAATGATATCGCAAGCGTACGCGCAGAGAATGAACAGATGGAAGAAGGGTTAAGCGAATTGCAGTTCGTTCTGGATAATTTATCCCATCTTCCCGAGAACGTAATTACGCCAGATTTATCGATCGTACGTGGGCTTGATTATTATACCGGGACTGTTTATGAAACCCGCCTTCTAGACGTTCCAGAGTTTACCAGCAGTATTTGTTCCGGCGGCCGGTATGATGACCTTGCTGGACGTTTTATCACCCGTAATCTGCCGGGTGTTGGTATTTCGATCGGGTTTACACGTCTGTTTAACGTTCTATACCACCATAATTACATTCAATCCTCCCGCACAACTCCGACGGATGTCCTGATTGCCCTTATGGATGAGGATGACCGCGCCCTTGCCGGTGAAACGGCGCATAAACTGCGTGCCCGCGGAATGAATGTCGAGGTTTATCACCTGCCCCAGAAATTAAAAAAACAAATGGGATATGCCGATAAAAAAGGCATTCCGTATGTATGGTTCCTGCCAAATCAGGACAAAAACGTACATGAAGTCAAAAACATGAAAACGCAGGACCAGAGCGAGACAACGCCGGATACATTCCATCTGGATAACGATGCGCGGGAGCCGGCTTTAAAGGTTGCTTCATCATGAAATTCTTAACGATCATAATGTCCATGTTATTAATATGTGCAGCCGTCAACGCGGTTGCGCAAGAGGAAAATGTGCCAGCCGCGGCTGAACCTCCCGAGGCAGAAGATCTGGTCATTGCCGATATAGATGCCGCATGGGAAGACACGTACACGATTCCCGATATATGCGATTTCAAAATGACATTTCCTGAGGAGCCGCTCGTCGAAAAACACTGCTTCCCGATAGAACAGGAAGAAGGGAAAGAATCTGAAGGCACGGAACCTAAAGAAACCTGTGTCGAGAAGATATCCTTTATCAAAGTGTTTTTCGGAAAAGCCACGATTGAAATCAACGCCATCTGCCGCAATACAAAGACCGAAGACTACGAACGTTACACGGAAGAAATTATGCAGAAAACGCTTGTAAACGTTATCAAACCCGACCGTATTGAAGATTATCAGGTGTATTCAAGCAGTGAAGATAATTACCGTTACGCCTTCATCAACGGCATTGCCGACAACAACGAAAACGGGTTTGAAGTATCACTTCTACATTTATGGGTCAGCCCGAAATCCCTGCTGAATGTCGAAGCCTACTTAAAGGGCGTTTCGGATGAATATGCGGATATTTATTTCAGCCGGATTATGCGTAGTATTGAGCATGCAGGCGAATCCGAAGCCCCGTAAAACGCTTTAATCCATTTTGATATCAAGGGTTTTATACATTTCACGCATGTTTTCAACCATGTCATGGTCAATACCGTACGTCTTTTCAATTTTGCGTTTTATTGATTTTGGCGGTTTTTGTGTACCCAATCCGTATTCAAGGACGTTTCCGTAGTCAGTGAGCGTATAATTACCCGCCTGTTCCGCCGCGATAAAAGCCTCGAATTTACTAAGCGGAATAGATACGTACGCCCAGAATTGCTGATCATTCACCACGCCTTTTACCAAGGTCAACGCCCCTAAGCGAGTGATTATCTCCTTAAATTCTCTGATTGCATCTTCATTCATGACATGAATTTAGATTTTATGCAGTCTTAGCGTCAAGTACGTAACGTTCGTTTTCTGGGATCTCAGCATGACTCGTAAACATATCGTCCGTAGCCTCTTTGTATGTTTCGCAGTCTTCCGCCAATCGTTTATGCGCACCGCCCACATAAAAACAACCTGCCGTAAATAAACATGCGGCAGGAAGAACACCCATCGTTGTGATGGTCATCCCCAAGACAGCAAAAAATGCACCTGCACGCGCATACATCATGGCGCCGGGGGCAACGTTGTATAGAGCTTTGCCAGACATACCAAATTCAGAAACGTCCCTTCGCCAGTCTTTGGCATCATATGGCTTCTTTTCAACATCACCAGTTGATAAATTAAAATCAGTTTTTGTTTTTAGCGCCTCAACTTCGGCATCTACGGCATCCTTTGCGGCATGGGCATCTCGCTCAATTCTCCCTAGAACTTCAAATAAAGTTTGGTGATTAAAATCATCTTGAGATACGCCCCTCCGTGTCTCTAACGTCTGCATTAGGGATTTTAAATCTTCTGTCGATAAAGCATTTTTAATGCGTTGCAATAATTCCGGAGTAATCTTGCCCTTCTTAAATGCTTGCCCAAGAGAAAGTATTGATTGTTTACTGAGACCATCTTGCAATTCTTTTTTGCTTAGACCTAATGCTTGTAATTCTTCCTCACGCACGCCATCAGTATTTCTTAAGATATCTGGAATTCTGCCTGTTTTTTCGGCAATTTTCAGTATTCGGTTACGAACACATACGGTTATAAGGGCATCGTATATATCCTTACGTTTCTCCCTATCAAAACGCATACGCTTCCATATCCCATCTGGCTGACCAATACGTTCATAAAACGTGTATAGGTCATCAAACCGCATTTCTGGAAATTCATCAGGCCCTAAGCGTCTCCAAAAATATTCTTTAACAAGTCTGTTCATTTCTTTTTCAGGGATTGGGTCAGGTATCTCTCCTTCTGCAAAGCTGGTTTCTTCTAAATTTGTCCAGTACGTACGAAATTTATCTTTATGAGGACTGAATTTGTCTCGCAAACGTCCCTCTAAAATATTGTTTTTCACAGCGAGACTAACGAATGACACCAGCCCAACGCTGTATGCAGCCATATTTATTCCGTCTACAAGGTTAGGAAAGACCATAAAACTTGCTACTGCCGCCCCCAAAGATGCTACATGTACAAGCACACCGCCTATAGCCCCCCATTTCTCCATGAAGCTTTTGTTCATAGCGCGCTCTAGTGCGGTACCTGCCTTATTTTCTTCTGCTTTTTTAGATGCCCTGTCCCAAATCAAATTTCGTCCTGCATTCAACAATCCGAAGATTATCATTGATGCGCCAGCCCAACCGGCCGTCAAACTAACGCATATCCCTGCAGTTAACACCAATACTGCCGCGGCAGTCTGCATCATTTTAAAATTGATATCGCCTTTGCTATCTCTCAGCGGACTTGTTAAAACACCATAAGCACTGCTAAAAGATTCCTGTACTTTGTTCAGTAAAAAAAAGGAATCCCCCGAATCTTGGCCAGATTCTGTGTTAAAATCACTTTTTGCTGCCCCTGTCATATACTGTTAAACCACCCGTATTTTCTTATTACCATTTTTCATATTTATATATGGAAAATAGCATATTCTAGCATTTATTACAATGCATAATATTCTACTATAAATAATGATTATAAAATAACAGATATATGTATAGAAGTAATTAATGCAGGGACGCTTCATGCTTGATACGCTCGATCATGGCAACAAAGCCATTCCGGCGATTGGGGCTTAGGTGCTGTTCTATATTCAATTCCTTGAATACAACTTCAAGATTTGTATTAAGAATCTCTTGCGCGGTTTTATCCTGAAAAATGCAAAACAGTATGGCAATAAGGCCCTTCACAATAAACGCATCACTATCGGCGGTGAAATGCAGCAGGCCTCCCCCGTCGCCTTCACGCCGATCACACACAAGCCATACTTGCGATACACAGCCATTAACCTTAGACGCCTCAGTTTTCAGCTCCTCCGGCATAGGTTCAAGCTTTTTTCCAAGTTCGATTATATATGCGTACCTGTCTTCCCAATCGTCCAAAAGTTCGAACGCTTCTTTAACCTCATCAATATCGGGAAGTGCCTGTAAGCCATTCATATGTGAAGAATTACTCATTTTTTCGTTTTTAATATGGTGAAGTTGAAAATAACTATTATGCTGGAAATAGCAACTTGATAGCTTTGTTTTTTTGAATATCCGTAAAAACTTTCGTTATTAGGCTTGAAACCAACCTCGCCAATTGGCAAATTAATAGAATAACTATGCAAGAAAGAAGTATTTATGAGTAAGTCCGGTAATAGCGATAGTAAAAATACAACACTTTATTGCTCCTTCTGCGGCAAAAGCCAACACGAAGTCAGAAAGCTTATCGCAGGGCCAAACGTATTTATCTGTAACGAATGCGTTGAATTGTGTACCGATATCATTCGCGAGGAAGACAAAAACCAGCTTGTCCGTTCCGGCGGAAACGTGCCGACACCGAAAGAAATTTTTGATTTCCTTGAGGATTACGTTATCGGCCAACGTGGCGCAAAGAAGGTCCTGTCGGTTGCTGTTCATAACCACTACAAACGCCTTGAGCATGCCGAGCAAAGCAACAGCGAAATCGAACTATCAAAGTCGAACATTCTTTTGATTGGCCCCACAGGTTGCGGTAAGACGCTTCTTGCACAAACATTAGCCCGGATTATTGACGTCCCGTTTACAATGGCCGACGCAACAACATTAACAGAAGCCGGCTATGTTGGTGAAGACGTTGAAAATATTATTGTAAACCTCCTACAAGCTGCTGATTATGACATTGAGCGTGCGCAGCGCGGAATTGTTTATATCGATGAAATCGATAAAATCAGCCGAAAGTCAGATAATCCATCTATTACGCGTGACGTTTCCGGTGAAGGGGTTCAACAGGCCCTTCTAAAGCTTATGGAAGGTACAGTTGCCAGTATTCCACCACAGGGCGGACGTAAACACCCACAACAGGAATTTTTACAAGTTGATACGTCCAACATCCTGTTCATATGTGGTGGTGCCTTTGCAGGACTTGAGAAAATTATTTCCGATCGGGGCCGCGGCACAACAATTGGTTTCGGTGCCGATGTACGTTCACAAGATGTACGTAAAACAGGCGAACTACTAACCGAGCTCGAACCTGAGGACCTTCTAAAATACGGCCTAATTCCTGAATTCGTCGGTCGTTTGCCGGTTATTGCGACGCTGGAAGATCTCGACAAAGACGCACTTATCAAAATTCTGACAGAACCAAAGAATGCGCTTGTGAAGCAGTATCAACAGCTATTCAAAATGGAAGATGTTGACCTTAAGTTCAACGATTCGGCATTAGATAAAATTGCTGAAAAGGCGATTGAACGTCAAACTGGGGCGCGTGGACTGCGCTCCATCATGGAAGGATTCCTGCTTGATACGATGTTTGAACTTCCTGATTTAGAAACGGTCGAAGAATGTGTTATTTCGGATGAAACCGTAGAAACAAAGAAACCTGTTTTCGTTCATGGTGACAAACCACCGGCAAAGAAAGAATCTGCATCTTCAGGCGCAAAGAAAACAGCTAAGCAGGATAAAGAAGCCGGCGTTACAAAATAACAGGTTTATGCAACTTGATGTCGGCGGTTAGCCTTGGGTTTCTTCAATACACATAAATCGAACCTTATATTTTGGCTCATATTGGCGGTAAGCTTACTGCCCGCCCTTGCCTTTTTTACCAATATTTATCTTCGCTCAGACATGGCAATCCTGTCGGTTTTTGCCGAACGATTCTTGGGGGGCGGTGAATTTTTATATGATTTTTGGGATACAAACCCGCCGCTCAGCATATTTATATATATTCCGCCTGTGCTTTTAACCTGGCTCTCAGGAATCCCTGTTTATTATACCGTACATATTTTTACGATTACTTTGCTTATCATCGCGGTCATACTCTTACATTTTCAATTGCGGTACATATCGCACCTGGAAAAAGACGTAAAAGACATTATCATCGTTGGTTTTCTGATCACGAATTGCATCTTGTGTTTCAATGAATTAGGGCAACGCGATCAATACATAATTTTTGGCTTGCTTCCATTTATCGTGATGCAGATCAATTTTTCGTTTCAGAATAAAATCCCACATACGCTTGCATACTCCACCGGTTTCTTTGGGGCTATTCTTATTCTTTTGAAACCGCATCATGGTCTCATTCCAACGCTTTTTATCCTTTACCGCGTTATAAAACATAAGAATATCAAGTCGGCTTTCATGCCTGATTTCTGGGCGTTGACCATATCAACGGCCGTATATCTTGTGTATATGTACGTGTTTATTCCGCAATATTTTTCTGTCATGTTGCCAACCACGTTTGATTTTTATGTCCGTCATTTCGCAACAAACATCATCATATATTTGTTTTTGTTTGGTTATGGTCTGGCGCTTATGCTTGCCACAATTTTTACATTTAAACATGACCAGGATCATCGCAGGAACGTTGCCTTTTTCGTCCTGATTACATTGGCCAGTTTTATATCTTTTGCTGCCCTAGGACGTGGTTTTTACTATCAGTTTCTGCCCTCGTTAACATTATTTATGATTACCGGGCTGCTTTATGTTTACTATGTTATCCCTAAAAGCATATTTCCAGATACCCGTAAATACTACATAACCGCAATTACTGTAGTTATGAGTTACGCCTTGATTTTTTACTCATTCCCCGTTTTACCGACCCATACATCGTTCCGTAACATGTCACTTCCAAAAACCGTTCAGGAAGTCTGCCCTGACGATTGTTCGCTCCTTATATTTACATACTCTCATATCCCAACATGGCAGTTAACCGTATATAATAACGTTCAATTTGCGTCACGATTCCCCTATTTCTGGTTTATTGAACAGATTGCCGAGAATTTGAATGCCAAACCAGACAGTAATGAAGAAAGCAAAAGCCTGACAAAAGAAAAACAGGATTATTACCGTAAAAAATTTCTGCGATACGTTCGAGAAGATTTTCAAAAGTACACACCCGACGTGATTATGGTCATGGATCATTTTCGTGTGCATAACGAGCCCATAAATTTTTTTGAATTTTTCTCGAAAGACCCTTATTTACAAGATGTATTTAAAGAATATCAATTTGTAAAAAACTATAAATATGTAGTGTCCGACTATTATAGGAATGTTTCATTTTCGATAGATGGAGAGCCGATTGAATTCCAGATATATAAGCGCGTAAATGACCCCGACAAAATTACAGGCGAACAATAGTGATACATTTTACATTGCGTAAAACGGATATGTTTATCGGGCTTATATGCCTTACCCTGTTTCTTCCTATTTTGTATTTACATGGTGTTCGCGTCATAGATAATGACGTTGCATTGCTTTATGCTATGGCGGAGCGTCTGGTAAACGGTGAAAGTATGATACTGTCGATTTGGGATACGAACCCACCGTTAAGTGTACTCTTCTACGCCCCCGCCACATTCATAAAAAATAACCTTAACTTACCTGCTTATCTGTCTGTAAGTATTTATATATTTTCTATTTTATCTTTTCTCTTATTGCTCGTGTACGCGTTGCTATTTTCAGTAAAATTCAGCGATCGACACCATCCTCTATTGATATTTTACAGTTTTATTTTTGCCAATATCCTGATGCCGTTTATTGAATTCGGCGAACGCGATCAATTCATCATGTGCGGCCTGATGATCCTGACACTTGTTCAAATACATATCCTTCATAAAAGCGATGTTTCAAAACCCATTTTATATTCAGCTGCATTTGTTGCATCCATCCTTATTCTGATGAAACCGCATCACGGTCTTATCCCGGCCCTGATGATCTGTTACAGACTCATTAAGGAACGGCAGATTCGCACACTCATAAACGCGGATTTTATTGCCCTTTCAGTTACCACAGCGACCTATATCGCCTGTACGCTTATCTTTTTTCGGGATATATTTCAGACATTCTTCCGGCCGCGATAGAACTTTATTCAGGCATCATCAATCCAGCTATTTACAAGACCATTTTAATCGTTTCCGCTGTCATTTGCGCATGTTGGGGCGGGACTTACCTTCTCAAAATTGAAGAAGAGCCCAAATTGATTATATTTTCCGCCGGATTCGCCGGTTTTTTATCGCTTATTTCGTTTTATACACTTGGGCAGGGGTTTTATTATCATCTTTTACCCACTTTGCTGTCTGTAACCATCATGCTTGCCTGTTTTGGATATGAACTCATAAAGACCGTATTCAAACCTCAATTTGCAGTTTATGGCGTAATCTTTTTCTCTTATGCGATTGCTCTTGTCATGTTTTACGAAGGATTGATGAAGCTGCCGACTCATTCGCAATTCAAACAAATGGTTCTGGCCCAGAAATTACAAGAGCATTGCCCTCAACCTGACTGTACGTTTTTGTTCAATGGTGAAACAAACTGGCCTGCATTCCAGCTAAAGATGTACAGTGATGCCGAATTCGGCTCACGATTTACCAGCCACTGGTTCTTGCCAAAAATTGCCACAGATATGGCATTAAAACACCAAAACATGGATGGATTAATGACGGATGAACGGCAAAAACAGTATTTACAGACTTTTGCAGCGCTTATACATAAAGATTTCGGGCGTTATAAACCAGACGTCTTGTTTTTGCAACGTGAGGAGCCTCACGGCGGTATCGATATTAATTTCTGGAATTTCTATTCGTATTACATGCCTTTGACGGCAGAGAAGAACAATTACGAACTTACCGAAACCTTTACCTATGATCGTGGGCAGTATTTCCAGGGCACTTCATTTGGTAATGAAACCATACATACAATCGATGTTTTTACGCGTCGTTCCCCGGAAAACGAAAGACAAACAAGCGATATCCTGAATAATTCCATAGAAGAGTAATCGCAAGCGTCAGTATTTTAGCAAGAAACGCCCACATAAACGCCTCCAGCACAATAATTATGACGGAACTAAGAGCCATCGAACTGGTTGTCACCGCCAAAAATTTATAAAACGGGCGGATATTATGCCCATCTCTGCTATGCCCCTTAAAGGTAAAGTGCTTGTGCAACAAGTAGCTTTGGCAAGCCGCAAATGAAAACCCGATAATATGGGCAAATATGACTTCCAGATGAAATATATAATGCAGAAGCATAAACAAACCGAAATCGGTCGCGGTATTCCCCACTCCGACAACGCAAAATCGAATAAAGCTTTTAGCCTCTTTAGGCTTTGTGGTATTTTTATCCATAGATCAATATTACTCTTACCATCGACTTCCAGACCATTATGCCCGCAAAAAAGACAACACATATTTCCATCATCATACCAGTCTACAATGAAGAAGATATGATTCATGATTGCCATGCCGCCGTGAAAGACATCATTTCATCCATAAAAAATATAGAATTTTCTTTTGTATTTGTGAATGACGGTAGTACAGACGGCACAGCAGACATTCTTAACGACCTGAAACAAAAGAATAAACATGTACGTGTAATCACATTATCGCGCAATTTCGGAAAAGAAGCCGCCGTCACGGCCGGTCTTGATAATATTGATAGTGATGCCGCCGTCATTCTGGATGCCGATTTACAGGACCCGCCTAGCCTTATCCCTGACATGATCAAAACATGGCAAGATGAAAAGGCCGATGTTGTTTACGGTCAGCGCCTGTCCCGTGCCGGAGAGACTTTTTTCAAGAAGTTTTCATCAGCATCGTTTTATAAAGTCATGGACAGTTTGAGTGGTCGTGTGTCCATGCCGGCCAATTGCGGTGATTTCCGTCTGCTTAACCGACGGAGCATTGAAGCCGTACGTCAGCTAAGAGAATCACACAGATACATGAAGGGGTTATTCTGCTGGATCGGATACAAGCAGGTTGCGCTTCCGTACCATAGAGAGCCCCGCCTAAAGGGACGTTCAAAATGGGACTACATTGCCCTTTGGAACCTGTCATTCGAGGGAATTACCAGTTTCAGCATTATTCCACTGCGTATGGCCACGTTGCTTGGGTTCTTCATATCCCTGTTTGCCATTTTGTTTGGAAGTTATATTATCTTCAAAACCCTTATGTTCGGGTCCGATGTTCCGGGTTATCCGTCCCTCATGGCGATGGTTACGTTTCTCAGCGGCATACAACTAGTCTGCATAGGGCTTTTAGGGGAATATATAGGGCGAATCTTTAACGAAACAAAAAAACGTCCACTCTATTTTATTCAGGATATTGATGATTAAACCTGTCTTTAAAAGGTTTCGTTTTTGGGTTCACCATAGCGGTTTTTTTCGGTCCCTGTTTTGGACAGCATCCAGAACATCAATAAAATCCCGCCAACAACCGTAAACCATATCATAAGCCACCACGCGGTACGATCTGTGTCGTGAAGGCGGCGTATCATACACGCCAATTGCGGGAAAAACCAAACAATCCCAAACACTACATTCAAGCCGAAGAATATTGAAGATAGTGATGGTAACAGGAATGATAAAAGCGAAAATCCGACCCCGAGCAACATTCCAACCATCACAAAATAGCCAAACTCCATTCGGGTCGCGCGCCCGTCATAATTGAAGGCATTTGAAAAACAGTATTTCGTGTACAAAATGGAATGGTTGATGACCTTTTGGACAAAATCTTTTTCCCAATACAAATCAACCGATTGTGACGGTTTAAAGCCGTACTGGTTTTCTTGTTCATCGCCCGACTTGATAAGCCAGTAGATAAGCACGGGTATTCCAATAAATGTAAATATAAGTAGTATCCACCAGCCCGAACGCCCCACATCGTGCAAGCGTCTAATCATCACGGCGGAAAACGGAATAAGAAACAGGTTTTTGATCGACATAGTGGCACCATAGAGGCTGTTATACGGAGATATCAGCTGAAACGGCGTTGGCTTGTCCACAAACGCGAATAAAACACCAAAAATAATATCCAGAAGTATCAATAATAGTAAAAAATACCAAAATTCGGCGCGGCCCGACCGTCCATAGAAATCAAAGTAATGATAAAGCCCTTTTTTTACATTTAGCGTAAATGCCGATACGTATTCCTGCATATTTTATCCTTCACGTATTTCTTCTGGAAAAATCGTACCTTTAATACCCCGAAATGGCAATTTAACGTGCCCAAAGTTATCACCAACACCGAATTTATAAGCATTTCATATTTTTTGTTATCCGGTTCTGTTATAAAATATTTAATAATTCGGATTTAACATCTCTGTTATAACCATTTAACAATTATTATCAGA
>JAUICS010000296.1 GCA_030427765.1 Alphaproteobacteria bacterium | reverse complement strand
TATTTGTCCGGATTGCTGGCATCACCTTATGACTCTGACGTTGCGATAGAAACAGAATACGGAACGATGGGTATTCGCGGTACGATTGCGTGGGGCGGGCAATTGAATGATTCAAAATACGGTGTGTTCGTAAGTGAAGGTGCCGTTGAATACGATACAGGAACGGATTCGGTTTATGTACCGGAAGGCCATGGAACATTCCTAAATGAAGTTGGTGAGCCTTTAACACAGCCTAAACAGTGGGGTATAGAGAATATTCGCAAGGCACTCGCCAAAATCCGGTTTGAAAAAGATTTACGTTTGGTGCAGGCCATTCGTGAGGCACGACGCGAAAATGAATCATCACGCCGCAATTACTGGGTTGCACAATTCCCAACGCGTTCTGTCCCATGGGTATCAAATGATGATAATTCCATGTTCACCCCGGAATTCCAGGATCAAATGCGCAGACACCAGGAACGCATTCGTGCGCATGATCAGCGTATCCAAAACTGGCGCAGCCGCAGGTAATCTAGATTTAGAGGCATTTGCTAATATTCAAAACAAACTCTTTCTCACGTCATCCCCGCCAAGCATACGCGCGAGCGGGGATCCGGAATCCCCTTATAATTTCTTACGAAATTCATGGGATGACATAAAAAATAAAAAACGTCTACCTTCGATACCTTACGTACTTGGCGGTTTTGATTTTTGTACAGTTTATTCTGCCGCTTCCAGCTTTTGAGATTTCACATCAAGAAGCGGGGCAAGATACTCTCCCGTATAACTTTTTTTGACCTTTACAACGTCTTCCGGTGTGCCGCTGGCGATAACCTGCCCGCCACCGTCGCCGCCTTCCGGCCCGATATCGATAATCCAATCTGCGGTCTTGATAACCTCCAGATTATGTTCGATCACGACAACGGTATTCCCCTGCTCCACCAAAGTATGGAGCACATCCAGAAGCAGACGCACATCCTCAAAATGCAAACCGGTTGTCGGTTCATCAAGAATATAGAGTGTCTTTCCGGTCGAGCGTTTTGATAACTCTTTCGACAGCTTTACCCGCTGTGCCTCACCGCCCGATAACGTCGTCGCGGGTTGCCCAACCTTGATATACGTTAACCCAACTGACTCCAGCGTTTTCATCTTGTCACGAATGGACGGTACGGCCTTGAAAAACTCCGCCGCTTCCTCAATCGTCATATCAAGAACATCTGCTATCGATTTGTTTTTATACTTAATTTCAAGTGTTTCGCGGTTGTATCGGCTTCCCTGACAGGCCTCACATGTCACATACACATCAGGCAGGAAGTGCATTTCAATCTTGATAACGCCGTCCCCTTGGCAGGCTTCGCATCGTCCGCCCTTCACGTTGAAGGAAAAACGGCCGGGGCCGTACCCGCGTGCCTTTGCCTCCGGCAATCCGGCATACCATTCGCGGATTGGCGTAAACGCCCCCGTATATGTCGCGGGGTTTGAACGCGGCGTCCGGCCAATCGGTGACTGGTCGATATCGATAAGTTTATCCAGATATTCAAGGCCCTTGATTGATTTATGCGGCGCGGGCAACACACGTGATTTCATCAGTTTTTGGGCCGCGGCCTTATACAGCGTTTCAATAGTAAATGTTGATTTACCAGAACCGGACACGCCCGTAACACATGTAAACGTTCCGGTTGGAATGGTAACATCTATGTTTTTTAAATTATGTCCGGTACATCCCTTAACCTGAATATCCTGTTTTTTCTTACCCGGACGGCGTTTTTTAGGAACCGGAATAAATTGTTTCCCGCTCAGATATTGACCGGTCAGACTGTCCTTATTCTTCATAACCTCATCAGGTTTCCCGTGCGCCACGACCATTCCTCCATGCACACCGGCACGGGGACCAAGATCAATAAGGTAATCCGCGGTGCGTATTGCATCCTCATCATGCTCAACAACCAATACCGAATTTCCGATATCGCGCAGACGTTTCAGGGTTTCGAGCAAGCGGTTATTATCACGCTGGTGCAATCCAATAGACGGTTCATCAAGAACATACAGAACACCGGTCAAGCCTGACCCAATTTGACTTGCCAGACGGATACGTTGACTTTCCCCGCCGGATAGAGTTCCGGATGAACGGCTTAGCGTTAAATATTCCAGCCCCACATTTGTCAGAAACGTCAAACGCTCATTGATTTCCTTCAGTATACGGCTACCTATTTCAAGCTGCTGCTTCGGCAGTTTATCAGAAAGCGTTTCAAACCAGTCTTTTGCGCCCTGAATACTCATTTCTGTGGCTTGCGATATATGTTTGCCTTCTATTTTGACGGCCAATGCCTCGGGCTTCAGACGATACCCCTCACATTTTTCACACGGGGCACTTGCCTGATACTTTGAAATTTCTTCACGTGATGCGTTTGATTCCGTTTCCATCAAACGGCGGCCAAGTGATACGATAACCCCCTCGAACGGTTTTTTGCTTTTCCACGTATTATCCGTTTTGGTTTCGTAGGTAATTGGAACAACTTCATCCCCTGACCCGTAAAGAACAATTTCCTGCTCCTTACGCTTCAAATTCTCCCACGGTGTATCCATGCTGAATTTGAAATGTTTTGCCACTCCCTGCAAAGCCTGCATATAAAACGGGGCGAAACTTTTTGACCACGGCTCAATCGCGCCTTCGGCCAATGATTTTTTCGGGTCTGGGATAACCAACCCTTCATCGAAGTACATTTTCATGCCAAGCCCGTCACATGTCGGGCATGCGCCATGCGGGTTATTGAATGAAAATAAACGCGGCTCAATTTCCGCAATTGTAAAGCCTGAGACCGGACAGGCAAATTTTTCAGAATAAATAACCTGTTCCTGCGTATCCGCATTTTCGGTAACCAATAGACCATCAG
>JAUICS010000295.1 GCA_030427765.1 Alphaproteobacteria bacterium | reverse complement strand
TGAAAAACAACGTGAAATTCTCGGCATTCCGGCCGATTACCGCGTTGGTATCGTTCCGGCATCGGATACCGGGGCCATTGAAATGGCTATGTGGTCAATGCTTGGGGAGCGCGGCGTTGATGTCATGGCGTGGGAAAACTTCTCGAATGACTGGCTGAAGGACGTTGTTGATCATTTGAAACTGGATGATGCGCGTACGTTTTCGGCAGAATATGGTGAAATCGTTGATTTAAGTCAGGTCGATACGGACCGTGATGTCATTTTTGCATGGAACGGCACGACCTCAGGCGTTATGGTGCCGAATGGCGACTGGATTAAATCCGACCGTAAGGGCCTGACATTCTGTGATGCGACGTCCGGCGTTTTTGCGAATGACCTTCCATGGGATAAACTGGATGTCACCACATGGTCATGGCAAAAGGTTCTGGGCGGTGAGGCCGCACACGGTATGTTGGTTTTAAGCCCGCACGCCGTAGAACGTCTGGAAAACTATGTTCCGGATCGTCCACTTCCGAAAATCTTCCGCATGACGAAAAAGGGTAAGATTAATGAAGGTCTTTTCAAAGGCGAGACGCTAAATACCCCGTCCATGATTGCGGTTGAAGATTGCCTGAATGTTCTGAATTGGGTGGAAAGCATTGGCGGATTGAAAGAAACGATCGCCCGCTCGCAGCGTAGCCTTGAAGCCATCGAGGCGCATGTTGATGCATCGGACTGGCTGGCATTTTTGGCAGAAGATAAAAGCGTACGTTCCCGTACGTCTGTTTGTCTGAAGGTTGTTGACCCATGGTTCCAAAGTCTTCCGGAAGATGATCGCCTGCCGTTCATAAAGTCCATGACGAAGAAGCTCGAGCAGGAAGCTGCAGCGTACGATATTGCGAGTTACCGTACGGCACCGGCGGGTCTGCGTATCTGGTGCGGGGCAACCGTTGAGACATCCGATGTTGAGAAACTGATGCCATGGCTTGATTGGGCATATAGTGAGGCAAAGGCGGAAGAGCAACAAAAACAAGCCGCCTAATAAGCCGCATAAATTGAACAGGGAGAATGGATGTGCCGCAACTGGATGACCAGCAGCTGAACGATATCAAGCAGTTTCAAGAGAGGGTAAATGCCTTTTTTGCGGCAAAGAAAAACTCTGCCGATGATCTGCATATTGAAGAATGGCCAGATGCCGAGGAAGAAAACGGTAAGGATTTGGATGCCGATTACGTGGGCAAGCAGATCTATGGAATGTTTGCCCATGCGGCGAAGGCAATAACGTTGATCCCCGAGAAAAAGTTTGAAGACTGGGCAACGGGGGAGCGCGGGTACCGTGACCTGCGTCAGGAATTTACCAGTGACTTAATTCGCCTGTCGACGATACTTCCTGCTTATGGATATGCAATCGATTTTGATGTTCGGGCCGGTAAGTTTGCATTGCATGAACTTGACCAGAAATCGCATGACGTTTACCGCCATGTGTTTAAACTCTCACGCCTGTTTTATCACCACGTTCATTTTAATGGTGAGGAAGGGGTAGAGTTTTCTGACTGGATGTTTATGGAAGAGCCAGATGAGGACGAAAAACTGCAATGGTTCACGAAAGCATCATCACTTATTCAGCAACTAACCGATCTTTTAACAAAACACCATGATCTTTTGGAACACATTCCGGGCTTTGATCAAAAGTTGGAGGAAATAAAGTCTGGTTTATGTTCTGTCCGTGACCATGTCGAGCATGAAAACGGCGGCGTCGAGTTTGATTTTTCGGCGCTGCGTCTATAAGAAAGCTTATTTGAATTTTGCTTTTCCGCCAGGAATGGCAACAACAAGACCGTCAAGCTCGTCACTTAATTTGATCTGGCAGGCCAGACGGGATTTTCCGTCTTCGATATGGAACCCTAAATCCATCATGTCTTCTTCGTCATCGGAAATACTGTCGTTGGCGGGAAGGCATTTGTTCCACCAATCCGGATGGACGTGCAGGTGACACGTGCCGCAAGACAAACATCCGCCGCAGGCACCTTCAATGGTCTCAATGTTATTTTTTACGGCGACTTCCATAAGTGATTGGCCGCTCTCGCCTTCCACAACTTTTTCTGTTCCATTACGAAGTAAGAATGTAATTTTTGGCATAATATTCCTGCTTTAAAATTATATTTATTGAAATCTTTGCACCATGTTTGACCAGATTTTCAGGAATTGGTCAATGTCCTGTTTTTTCGTGTTCCATCCGGTTGAGATACGGAGTGTGCTGGATGCATCTTTTTCGGCAACGCCCATGGCGGTCAGGACATGCGATGGCTTAATTGAACCGCTGGAGCACGCGGAGCCTGTACTGACGGCAAACCCTTCAAGGTCCAGTGTCATAAGCTGGGTTTCCGCAGGAATACCGAAAACACCCATACATGTTGTATTGGCTACACGCGGTGCCTTTTCACCGTAGATTTTAATATTGTTTGTGACCTTTCTGGCCTCGGATTCGAGATAATCGCGTAAATCAGAAAGCTTCCTGTATTCGGGCATATCATTTTGCGCGAGTTCTGCGGCCATGCCAAAACCGGCAATGGCAGGCACGTTTTCGGTTCCTGCACGTGCACGTTTTTCCTGTCCCCCGCCGGTCAGAAGGACAAACGGGTCCGTACAATTTGCGTAGATAAGTGCACCTATACCGAGCGGACCACCGAATTTATGGGCGGACAGGGACATGACATCAACGCCCAGATCATGAATATCAATATCAATGCGTCCGGCGGCTTGCACGGCGTCTGTATGTACCAGAATACCGTGTTTGTGGGCAATGTCGGTGATGTCCTTCACAGGTTGGATAACACCGGTTTCGTTGTTAACCAACATGATAGACACCAAGTCGGGTTTATTATCCCCCTCCGCGATGGCTTGAAAG
>JAUICS010000294.1 GCA_030427765.1 Alphaproteobacteria bacterium | reverse complement strand
CCTGACGTATTATATCGAATTGGCAATTCATGTCGTTTTGATAGCGGAAACGTTAAGTAATAAATGCCATATTGAAAATGATTTCGTTTGGGAAATAACCTGCCATGCATAACCTTTCCGAAAAAAAGATGGGGTGTTGTCAGGACCATGGGATATGTGCCCCGAACTTCCTGGCCACATTTACAGCGCTCCACAACCCATCTTCATGAAATCCATATCGCTGATACGCTCCGCAAAACCACAAACCGCGCTGACCTTGTATTGATTCAATTTTGTCTTGGGCCTTAATAGCTTTCAAATCGAATATAGGATGGGAAAATCGATGCTCGTCCATTATAAAATTATCATCTGGCATGCGCCCTGGATTTAAAGTGACAATTATGGGATGGTCCTTGTCCAGATTTTGCAAATTGTTCATCCAGTAACTTAATGACACTGCATTATTTTCATCTCTTCGCCCTTCGGACAGATAAACCCAACTGGCCCAGCAGTTTTTATTTTTCGGCATAAAGCTTTCATCACGATGAACCACAATCGAATTTTCCTGATAGTCGAATGCTCCCAATATTACTTGTTCATCTTTCGTTGGTTCTTGAATGATTTTCAGTGCTTCATCCGCATGACACGCAAATATGACGTGATCAAACATTTCACCGTCCACAAGCCATTTATCATTGTCTTTCACAACATGTTCAGCCGGACTATTTCGTCTGATTTTATCCTGAAATTTTTGCGTTAAACGTTTCACGTACTCACGGCTACCGCCTGTAACCGTATACCATTGTGGTCTATCATTAACACTCAACAATCCATGGTGTTTGAAAAATTGCAGGAAGGTTCTGGCCGGAAATTTCATAATCGTATCAATAGGACAGCTCCATATCGCCGCCCCCATCGCGAGTAAATAGTAGCGTCGGAACCACTCCCCCATTTTCAACTGATCCAGACATTGCTGTAGCGTTATATCCGCATCCTGTGCAATGTAGGTCAGCGCCCGCTTATTAAACCTGAGAATATCAGACAACATTCCCCAAAAAGCTGGACGACATAGGTTCTTGCGCTGTGCAAACATAGAACTGGACCCATATTCCAGCCACCCATCATTAATGCTCACACCAAATGACATATCGCTTCTTTCGTATGGGACATCAAGCTCCTTAAACAATCCCAAAAGATTAGGATAATTCCAATTGTTGAACACAATAAAACCTGTATCAACAGGTGTTTTATGTTCACCGGATTGCACATCAATTGTGCGGCTATGTCCGCCAATATAGTCATTTTGTTCGTACACGGTAATATCGTACTGCGCTGACAACAAATACGCCGCACCAAGTCCTGATATTCCCGCACCAATGATCGCAATTTTCATGATGTTAGTATGACGAAGGCAAACTTACCCGTCTATGGCGGAAAAATTACAAAATTGTAATAATCGAAAAACCTTCATCCGTATTTTCGGCACTGACATAGCCATTATGCAAACCAACAACCGCCGCCACAAGACTTAAACCAAGACCTGTTCCATTTGTTGAACGACTTTTTTCTGCACGATAAAAGCGTTTGAATAAATGCTTGATATCATCTTCTGAAACATACGCATCAACATTTGTCATGACTATTTTTTTGTGATCGGCATGTGCCGTTAAAAAGAGATGTATTTTGGCGTTTTCTTCCGAATACTTCACCGCATTATCAAGAATATTTGCAAACGCCTGAAACAAAAGGTCTTTGTCACCAAAATATTCGACTGCGGATATATCCGCTTCGACGGTAATATTTTTTTGTTCTGCCAATGGTTCATAAAACTCGATAACATCGTTCAAAATCTCATTTAACTGCACTGTTTTGAAGTGTCTACGCTGTTGTTCTGTTTCAATTCGTGAAATGCGTAACAACGCGCTAAATGTTGTCAGAATCCTATCCGATTCATCAAGTAAAGTATTATAATTACCATTTTCTGGTTGGGATTTTTGCAATTCCTCAATGTTATTTCGCATTCGTGTAAGCGGTGTCCGTAAATCATGCGCGATATTATCGGACACTTGCCTGACACTGTGCATCAGTTGCTCGACGCGATCCAGAAGCATATTTAAAACGACGGCCATATTACCAAGATCATCCCAACGTGAAGAAAAATTCACCCGTCTTGACAGGTCACCCGTCGCTATAATATCTCGGGCCGTATCAGCTATCTGATTTGTTCCGGAAACAACAAAAACACTTATTAAAAAACTTACGAAGACAACAATGACTACAAATATAATACTTGCGATGCCGAGCCACTGCATGAATTGAAAATCTTCCGCAACACTCGTGATATCTGTTCCTATCAACAGTTTCTGCCCTGAATTCAGCGTATGAATTTTGGCCGCAAATCGTCGACCATTATTCACATCAAATATCAAAACCCCTTCCGACAAGCGCTGAAAATTTGCGGGCACACTATCCGGCAATTGCCCATCATCGGTCATTAACACATACAGGCGATCATTATGTTTCGGTAATGGGAAAATAGGGGAACGGGATTCAATATAACGTATTTCAGAATTTAAAACCGCTTCCGTGCTATCCACCAAATGGCCTTTGGCGAAGTAATTAATAAAATACCCTAATATCACCGCCGCCAAGCCACATAGAACAGTAAATAAGACAGCCATAAAAAAACTCGAGCTTTTGGCATAATGTCTACGTCTTTTGAGCGTATTTTCAGTCTTCGACAATATACCCTGCCCCGCGTACCGTTCGTATAACCGGCTTATCATATCCCTTATCAATTTTTGAGCGTAACCGGCTGATATGAACATCTATAACATTGGTTTGCGGATCAAACGTATAATCCCAAACATTCTCAAGTAGCATAGAACGCGAAATCACTTGGTTTTTATTTTGC
>JAUICS010000293.1 GCA_030427765.1 Alphaproteobacteria bacterium | reverse complement strand
CCTGTCACATTCGGCGGTACACGCGCTTGAAATGGCGGGGGGCGACTTAAATGTCGTTCATTGGGATGTGCCCGAACCGCCAACGGTTGGCGAAGTGCCGTATGAAGAAATGATAAATGCAATCAAACGCATACGTGATGCGATCATTAATAAGATAAACGTGCACTTTATTAGCAAACCTGCATCATAAGGCTTGCCATATAAGAAAATACACATAGTATATGTGAACTTAATAATAAGAACTAAAGGACCTTATGCCTAAAGAAGATCTTATGGAATTTAAAGGTGTCGTATCGGAAGTTTTGCCGAACGCCATGTTCCGCGTGACCCTGGAAAACGATCACCAAATTTTGGCACATACCGCGGGTAAAATGCGTAAAAACCGTATTCGCGTGCTGGAAGGTGATACCGTTGTCGTGGAAATGACACCTTATGATTTGACAAAAGGGCGTATTATTTACCGCGAAAAGTAATTTGCCGACCTCTAAAGACCCCCATAAATTGATATTGGCATCTGCGTCACCAAGGCGTCTGGATTTGCTTGCCCAGATTGGTGTACGTCCGCATGATGTTGTCAGTGCCGATATTGACGAAACCCCGAAAACACATGAATTACCGCGTGAACTGGCGGTACGTCTGGCCGAGTCAAAGGCACGTACGGTATACAATGCGCTTGATGACAAAGACGGCGTATATGTCCTTGCCGCGGATACGGTTGTGGCATGCGGCCGCCGCATTCTGGATAAGGCGGAGGTGCAGAAGGATGCCGAAACATATTTGAACCTGCTGTCCGGTCGGCGACACAGAGTATATGGCGGCATTGCCCTTATTTGCCCGGATAGCGGTGCAGAGGGCAAGGGCATCAGCCGTGTTTGCCAGACAGCCCGAAATTGATTTTTACATCCGTTCCGGCGAATGGTCCGGAAAGGCAGGCGGTTATGCCATTCAGGGAATCGGCGGGGCGTTCGTGAAGCAAATCACCGGATCCTATAGCAATGTTGTCGGTCTATCACTCTTCGATACGGCACAAATGTTGACGGGGAATGGTTTTCACTGGATGACGGATAAAAAGTAACTATACTTATTAAATGAGTATAGTGAGGTTATTCTGGAAGTCTTAATCGAAGAATTTAGTGGTGGATTATGGGCCGCGGCGCTGGAAAAGGGCCGTTTGGATGGTATTGAAATTGATCCGCCGTCGGAAAAAATCCGCTGGGGCTCCATTTACCGCGGGGTTGTACGGGCCATTCATCCGTCTGCCGAAACGGCACAGGTCGAGCTTGCAAACGGGTTGACCGCAACGCTTCATAACAAAGATGTCATCAATGATAAGGTCGATAAATCCGAAGGGATATCAAAACGCCTGTCAACGGGGCAGTTTATTATCGTGCAGGCCAAAGAAAGCCTTATTGCACGCGATTCCAAAATGCATAAAAACCCGCTGGAACACAAAACGCCGCGTTTAAGCATGAATATCGCTCTGCAGGGCCGGTATTTGATTTATATGCCGCATGCCAGCGAAAACCGCGTGTCGCAGCGTATTCAGACACCCGCACTCCGTAAGAAGATGCAGGCGATGCTTGATGATCTGAAAGTGCCGAAGGGCATGATTTTACGGGCATCGGCGGCAAATACCCAGACATTGATTCTGGAGAAGGAAGCGCATGTCCTGAAGATTTTATGGAACAGCGTTGAAAAATTGTCTAAGGGGATGCAGCCCGCAATCCTGTTTGAAGGGCCGAATGCGATTCAGCGTCTTCTGAGTGATATGGCGGCGGAGTCGATTGACCGGATTGAGGTTGTGACGCTTGACCACCTTAACGCCGTGCAGAATTGGTGTGACCAGTTTGCGCCGGACCTGCCGCCGCGCGTTATTCCGGTTGAAATCCCGGAGGCGGTGGACGACCTGAAACTCTTTGAATTCCGCGATATTTTGAAACAGATTGAAGCGTTATTTAATCCTTACGTTGTTCTGGATGGCGGCGGCAATATTATTATCCAGCACACGGCGGCGCTTACCGCTGTTGATGTAAACCGCGGCGGCGACCGGTCATCGAATTTGGCGCTTAATATCCGCGCGGCGGAGGAAGTGGCACGTCAATTACGCCTTCGTAATGTCGGCGGCATCGTTCTGGTTGATTTTCTGAAAATGAAATCGAAGAAGGATAATGACGAATTGACCCGTCAGATGAAAAAATTCTTCAATGACGACCCGTGTACGGTACAGCATCACGGCCTTACCAATCTTGGCCTATATGAACTTACACGCCAAAAACGTAACCCGTCGCTACACGACCGTATGAAAAGCATTTCATATAGTTAGAATCTGTATTGTCAGGCCGTATTTTCTGGCGTAGTTTCTTGCACGTAAGATCATGACATATTCAAACCGATATATATTAAACTGCCTGATTATCCTGTCGTTATTTACGGCGGGGTTGTCCTATGGCTGTAAATTCATATCATCGGGGTCGATGACGCTTGAAATATGTGGTGATTACGGCGTTAAAACTATCCAGATTTCCCAAAACGACATACCGGGGGAGCCGCAAGATGAGCATGAAAATGCCCGTGAATCCTGCGCCTTCTGTTTTGTGCAGACAGTTTTGGCCGATATGTCCGTCGGCATATTTGATGTCGCCTATCATGAATATGGGTATCTGAAAGATTATCACTTACTATCCGATTATTTTGAACCTGGACTGTACGAACGTACACCGAATGCATTGCGCGGCCCACCGATCCTTTTTGTCTAAACAATCAACGACAAAAACAATTTAAACAAAAAGGATTAATCAATGAAAACCACCTTAATTGCGGCTGGTTTGGCCGTATCTCTATTAATATCTCCGACACAATATGCGCAGGCCGAGGAAAGTACGGGCGTGAGCGTATCCGGTGACGG
>JAUICS010000292.1 GCA_030427765.1 Alphaproteobacteria bacterium | reverse complement strand
CTGGAGCATCACAGCAGCCGCAATCGAACGTTGAGCCAGATCAGCCATAATCGACTTATACGCATTGAACACGGCATTTCACTACATTTTGCTTGAAACAAGCGGAAAATAGCATGACAATATGGGGTGAGTACAACATGTCTTATTCAAAAAACAACTACATAACATGCACATTGCTAATCGTCGCCCTGCTCGGTGTATCGGCGTGTCAAACAACATCCGGCACAGATGGCAGCATGGAGACATCAAGCAACGGCTCTTTCGTACCGAGAACACTTGATAGCGTTCTTGCCAGCCTGAAAAATACATTCAGCAGAGATGATACACGCAGTGACTATATGGCCGCAGAACGGGCGTACAAGGCCAATCCGGACAGTGAAACAAACACCGTGCGTTATGCGCGCGCCCTTCGCAAGCAAGGGTTATCAACCCGCGCATCATTAGTGTTACTTCCTTACATCAAAGATTCAGGGGAAACCAGCGTTGCCGTATTGAATGAATATAGCGCTATATTGCTTGAGCAAGGGTCGTATGATCAGGCGGAAATTTATGCCAACCGCGCTATAAAAAAGGATGAGACATCCTACGAAGCCTATCAAAACCTGGGAATTTCACTAGACGCACAGGGGCAGCATGAACGTTCAGAAGCGGCATTTCGTAAGGGGCTAAGTTATTGGGAAGGTGACCCATTACCAATATTGAACAACTTAGCACTTAGCCTTGCCGCACAAGGATACCTTGATGATGCCATCGATATTCTGCGGAAGGCATCGATGGCCGCTCCGCAACGTAAGGATATTGAACGTAACCTTCGTATCATCAGCGCACTGAATAAAAACATTCAGACAAACCAGCCGGGAACAGAGGTTACACCAACGCCCGAGCACAAGCCGGAAACATAAGCAATAGATTATTGCATTGCGGACACTTGAATGGCGGCCGGACCACCAATCACGATAAACAGTGCCGGCAAGAAAAACAAAATCATCGGAACGGTTAATTTTGGCGGTAGGGCGGCAGCTTTACGCTCCGCCTCCGACATACGTTGATCACGCAAATCATCCGCCATCACACGCAATGCCTGCCCGATTGATGTACCGTACTGCTCCGCCTGTATCAGAGAGGTTGAAAAACTTCGCGCCGCGCCACTGCCCAGCCGTGAGGCGAAAGATTGCAACGCATCACGCCGGTCATTTAATACGGCCATTTCCGCGCTTAAAATCCCCATTTCCTCCGCCAATATCGGTGAATATTCGGACATTTCTTCCGACACACGCTGGATCGATTGCTCCAGCCCTATACCGCCCTGCACACAAATCAACATGACATCAAGCGCATCCGGAAACGCCAGATTAATTTCCATTTGCCGTTCCTTCGCACGGCTTTCGATGATCATAACGGGAAGTTTAAATCCGGCGTACGTACTCACCAGCATAGCCAGAAAATCAAGAAAACCGCCCATCGAATATCCCGCCACCTTAATCATAAACAGGGCAATCCCAACCATAACAAACGGCCCGCAAATCTGTGCAATAATCAGGTAAATCGGTGCACGTTGGTCGCGGATACCGGCCTGTAACATGACGGATTTATACTGCTCCGCCATTTCACCGCCCATTTTTTCAACCCAGAAACGTTTCGCAAGTGACGCCTTCGCCGATACACCATCATCGATGACCTCCTTCGCCTTTTCACTTTCTTTCAACGTTTTACGGCGTTTCTCAATAATTTCGCGGAATTTCTTGCTGCGTTCCTGTTTACGCATAAACGGCAATAAGAACGCCCCGATGGATACAATCGCCACCAAAACGACCACGATAAAAAACAGGGTATTATTATCAATGTTGAAATATTCTAGCATGTCCTAAACCCTGAAATTCACCATTTTTTTCATTATCGCGATGCCGATTGACATCCATACCACAGCCCCAATCAGCAGGACCCGGCCAAAATTATCAGTAAACAGCAATCCAATATAATCCGGATTAATAACGTACAGACCGCCCGTCACCAAAACGGGCAAACTGCCGATAATAATGGATGTGTATTTGGCCTCCGCGGACAGGGCCACAATTTTCCGCTTTAACTGAAACCGTGCCCGCAGAAGTGCCGCAAGGTTTTGCAGCACCTCCGACAAAGCCGCCCCCGTTTGTTGCTGAATCGTAATCGCGGTGGCCAGCATTTTCATTTCTGTGATCGGCATGCGCACGGCGGCACGGGCCATCGCCTCCGGAAGTGGCGTACCCAGTTTTTGTTCCTCGAAAATAAGGGTCATTTCCTCACCCACCGGGCCGGTAAATTCCCGTGACACCATGGATATCGCCTCGCTTACCGGCATACCGGCCTTTAGCATACGAACCATGGATTCAAGAACATCCGCCATACTTTCAAGGAATTTTTTCTGGCGACGCTTCGCCATGAATTTCAAAAACACGCGCGGCAAACCCAACCCGAATATAATCCCCATCAACCCGCACATAAGGGGTGAGAATTTCATGATGAGAAATATGAACGCGACCAACACACCCAACACGCCCGAGAACATAAAAAAACGGCCAACATCAATCGATAAACCCGCCCTTTCAAGAAGCACACGGTAAGACTCGCTCTTGCCGCTTTGCACGTCATCGCGTTCTTTCAGTTTACGAGCAAGCTCGTCCTTATTCCGCATGGTATCAGGATCAAAATCATTCTCCGAAAAACCGTATTGTTTTTTGCCTTTTATAATGGAAATGGCACGTTCGCTTTTACTACCGTCGGCAGTAAGAACGACAACAAGAACCGCAAATAAGAAAAACAGGGCAACCGGCGCAAATACCATTAATGTCTGCGTATCCATCATGACGCCTTTCTAACAAAATCACCCATATGCTTCCTCCATCGCGTCCATCACCACATCATAGACACCAAAT
>JAUICS010000291.1 GCA_030427765.1 Alphaproteobacteria bacterium | reverse complement strand
AATTGCCGGTTCAGGAACACATAGTTCATCACTTTCATTATCAGCACAATGTGCTGTAGACCCCTCACCACGTAAACATGAAGCTGGGTCAGGGGATGCACATGGACGTGTAGTTATATCGTTACCAAATGCATCCTCAGTAGCATAGGCAACGTGAGAAAATAGTAAGAAAGTAAGCATACAAAACATTACTCCTAACATTTTGTACACACACATTCCCTTATTTAAGAAAATATCTTTAATCATCTTAGAGTTGCCACCTCAGGATTCTTAGGAAACGGGATTTTTGCCGTACTTAAATTGTTTGTCTTTGCACCAATACATTTTTCAGGGTCCATCCGGTTTCCGTTAACATAGCACCGGAAATGCAACTGTTCCTGCGTTGCAAAACCTGTTTTACCACAGTATCCGATTAAAAACCCTTTTTGTACGATTGTTCCAAGCTGCCATTTCGTTCCGGATAAATTTGCATAGCATGTTATAAGTTCACCCAAACCGCCTTCGTCATAATAACCAACGCTGCTAACACATATGACATTACCCAGACCGTGCCCACAGAAACGATCCGCCTTTGGGCCGCAATAGTTATAAAATGTGCTTCTTATCGTCCCGCTATGTGCCGCAAAAACCGGCTGATTTGGACGGCAGGCCAAATTTATACCTTTTGACGATTCATATCCGTCATCCGGATTATATTTGCTGACAACCCTCCCGAAACGCGACTTCTCTGGATCAAGCGGATTACCAAGTGTTTCGTCCATATCCTGTGCCGATAATGACATTGGATAAAATACGCAAAGCAATAAAACAAAACACAGCACGTTTAATATGGTTTTATTCATCGGCACCTGCCCCACCTGAAACGACGTAGCCGTCTTCACCCCAACTAAGTGTTCTGACCTTACCCGCGGTAACAATTTTCAAATCCTGGTAGGTGCCTTTTTGTTCTGGTTGATCAGAATTTGCAAGGTCACTTGATACATATATATCTTCACGCGCAAAAAACGCGGCTACAGGAACGTATTTATCAAGATAGCCGCTCAATATCACTGTAAGACAATCATCATCACGACATAAACTTCCCCCCCCGTCAATTTGCGATATTATTTCGGGGTGACCGTCGTTATTCAGATCAACCGATGACATCTTTAAGTCTGGCTTTATTGGCACAGCATCCAAATATTGCTGCATTGATCTGGAAATAATTTCATGCTCATAACTACCTGCCTGCGTCATTAAATGAAGGCGGCGATATTGCCGTGCTCCTTCAAACCGGATTTCCAATGTAAAAATCTCGTCAAAATGCTCACTGTCCTTAATTGTTGATATCAAAGAAGGAACATTGTCACATATATTATTCGGCACAATTGTTAAAACCGCCACATCAGACCCGCTCAACAGCGCACTTGAATAAAAATTATACCCTTTTATACCGCTGCGTTTATCGCCCAGCACAATATACGACCCTTCACGTGGGCGTTCAAACAGCATGACGGCATTATAAATCCCCGCCTTGCCATCTGATTTGTATAATGCCTTGTTCGTATCAATTTGGATGTTTAAATCATGCGGCTTAACGTAAAGACTGCTTTTCGATTGCCCGGATACACGCAGACGAAGGTCATACACGCCTGAATTATGATTTATTTTCGTTTTGATTTTATAAAGCGGCGATTTTTCGATTTCTACCTCAGGTTCGGTCCCTTCAGCATGACGTATCATCAAAACGGCACTTGGTTCAATGTATTGACCAAGCAAACATTGTCCGGGATCACCCATATCAAGATAATGCGCACGTAATGGCGAAACGTCTAACAACATTGCCAACATTGCCAGAAGTAAAACGACGATAACTATGCCGGGTTGTCTACGAACCATTATTGCCTCAAACGATCGTTAATGTCTTTAAAGCGCTTATCAAGAACATCTTCAAGCGTCACGGCAAGTGACATTTCCTGCCTTAACATACTGTCATACGCATCACGCTGCTGCATCAGCGATATGGCGTTAAGCGTTAAAATTTGCCGCCGTACCTTGGATGGGTTCGCCACCAAATTTGTTATAAAATTCGGATTCTGCAGCATCTTTTTCGTGAGCACATCCATCTGTGCGTAATAACTCATATCCTCGCCATACATTTTTTCTATGTCTTCTTTCCGCAAACCTATGTTCTGAAGCACCTGTACAAAATAGTCATCAGAGATACCGGACCCCGCAGATTTCATTGCGGCAATTGCAAAAAACGAATTTTCAGCAATTTGTTTCTTCGTCTGATAGGACCGGGTATTCATAAATTCTTTCTGCCGCTCCGATGCGGTCAACCCCCCTGTCGTCCCACGATCATATTGTAAATTTGCGGCCCTGTATCGATACGGTAGACGGTTCCCAAACAGGTTATTCGACATTGCAATAATGTCTTCTTCGTCCTTGGTCATCTCTTTATCCGTCAAATTGATATCAAGCGTGTAGGCCTGGTCCATAAGTCTGGTGTAATCAATATCATTATTACGGCGGGTACGGTCAGTCGCCCCGGTTGTTCCACAAAACGTGTTGGCAAGTCCGCCAATATGACCGCCCTGGTCATTAATATTACAATACCGCTGCGTAAATTGGTTAAGGCGGGCGCTAATATCATCAGCAGCCGATAGTTCAGACGCCATACCAATCGCGCCAAAAATATGGTCCATCTGCCGTTCTGAAAATAACACATGGTTTACATCCATCAGACGTTCCGTTGACGGCAGTGACGTGGAAAGTGTCGAGAATGTACATAATGATTCATCAGGTTGAAATTCTTTAAGACTGTCCGCATATATTCGGTCCATTAAACGCTGAACTTCCAATTGATGTTTTGCATCAAAAAACGAACCAATCATACCAAGCTGAAAATACGCCGCAGCCGTCAGTTGGTTTGTCATACGCATCA
>JAUICS010000290.1 GCA_030427765.1 Alphaproteobacteria bacterium | reverse complement strand
CTCATCGATTTCATCAGCGGTGGGTCGCCCGGCATCGGCAACGCGCATCCCCAGCATGCACATTGACGCAATCACGAACAACGCTCCGGCGTAGCCAACGCAACCCAAATTCAGGGTAAGGAATTATCATATAATAACCTGAATGACACAGATGCCGCATTCGAACTGGTTGCCGAATTCGAAGAACCGGCAGTTGCCATTATAAAACACGCAAATCCTTGTGGTGTTGCCATTGGCGAAACAACATTGGATGCGTATCAAAAGGCTCTTCTTTGTGACCCTGTCAGTGCCTTTGGGGGTATTATTGCACTGAATAAACCGCTTAACGAAGAAACGGCGGCAAAGATTATTGAAACATTCTGCGAAGTGATAATCGCACCATCTATTGAACCGGCGGCCATGTCTCTGCTTGAGAAAAAAGACAAGATCCGTGTACTGACCACCGGCGGCATGCCGGATGTTTCTTCCGAACGTTTGATGGTCAAAACGCTTGCTGGCGGATTGCTCGTCCAAAATGCCGACAACGCTGTGATAGATAAAGAAAAGCTGAAAGTCGTGACGGATCGTGAACCAATGGATCAGGAACTTGAAGACCTGATTGTTGCGGCAAAGGTCTGTAAACATGTAAAATCAAATGCCATCGTCTTTGTAAAAAATGGCGCCACGGTTGGTATCGGTGCGGGACAGATGAGCCGCGTTGACTCCGTAGAAATCGCGTACCGTAAAGGAAAAATTGCCGCCGAAACCGCGGGAGAGGAAAAGCCGCTTACTCACGGCTCAGTTGTTGCGTCTGACGCATTCTTCCCATTCGCGGATGGTTTACTATCCGCGGCGGAGGCCGGCGCTACCGCGGTGATACAACCAGGCGGCTCCATGCGCGATGAAGATGTTATCCGCGCGGCAAATGATAAAGGCCTCGCCATGGTATTTTCAGGGATTCGCAACTTCAAGCATTAATGGTATCATACCGGATGACCGATCATTCCGAGTTTATATCAAAACATCATAGACAAGCCATCGGGCAGGATAGCACCCATGCCCGTAATGAGAGTGATCGGCACCGCATACGCCTTGCAATCATTGCCACTGCTGCCGTATCCTACCTTGTTTTATGTTTGGGTATTGCGACATTAATCGGATTTGATGGATTTACCGTATCGGTCATTGCCCTTATTTTCGTTGGCGCTTTCATTCTGGCCTTCCTCACACAAAAGCTTCTGAATGCGGTTAGTATTCAGGAAAAGGAACGGCATTTACTGCATGAGGTTATTGAGGGAAGCCGCGGCGCACGACTGATCACCGATGCCGACGATAAAACCGTTTATACAAATACAAAATTTAACTCCCTATGCAAAACACAAGGTAGACCGGGGCTGGAAACCCTTACCAGCTTGTTCTCTAACAACCCTGATGCGTTATCACATTTCACGTTTCTGGCGGATAAGGCACATCGTGGCCTTACAGATTCGATAGAACTACAAACACGAATTGATGACCGTGAATATTGGTTTTCTGTAACGGCTCAGCCAGTGGCCGGCTGGGCAGGATACATCCATTGGCGCGTTGATGACGTAACCGATAAAATGGCGGCGGAAAAAGCCGTACATGAAGAACGTGAGAAACTAATCGATTTTACAGATAATGCGCCTGTCGGATTCTTTTCGGTCGATGAAGATGGCCGTTTTGTTTTTGCGAATGCGACCCTTGCCCGCTGGCTTGGCGAAGATATCAAAAATCTTCTGAATGTTGGAACACTCCATAACTGCCTGGTGTCCCCTCCGGAAAAAGCGAAGCCCTATCAAATCCTCGACAATGCCAATAACAAACAAATGGCTAAAACCCTAATGAAGGGGCATGGCGGCAAACCAATCCTTGTATCCATCAACCAAACTATCGTTACACTTCCGGACGGTAAAATCCGTACCCGCGGTGTGGTCAACGACCTGACCTCCGAAGAAGAAATGCACAAGGCGCTCAAGGAATCCGAAGACCGGTTCCAACGCTTTTTCGAGGAGGCCCCGCTTGGTGTCGTAATGGTCAGCGAGGATGGTATTATTAACGACTGTAACGCATCATTTGCCGCGTTACTTGGCACCACCATTAAGGATGTTGAGGGCACATCGTTAAAAAACCTTATCGAACGTGACACGGATTACGAAAATCTGTCTGCAACACTGGACCGGATTGAAGAAGAACAAAATATGAGTGCCCCGATAGAGGTCACATTGAAAGCGGGCGAAGGACGCGTCACCAGTGCCGTATACGCCCGTAAATTCAAAATCGATGATGATGAAAACATTGTTCTGCACTTCATTGATCTGACGGAACAAAAATCACTGGAGGCACAATTTGTTCAGTCCCAGAAAATGCAAGCGATTGGTCAGCTTGCGGGCGGTGTCGCCCACGACTTTAATAACCTGCTGACCGCCATGATCGGATTTTGTGACTTGCTACTCCTTCGTCACAAACCTGGTGACCCGTCATTTGGCGATATTATGCAGATTAAACAAAATTCAAACCGTGCATCCAATTTGGTACGCCAGTTACTTGCCTTCTCACGCCAGCAAACATTGCAGCCAAAAATTCAGGATATTACCGATATTCTTATCGAGGTTTCAAACCTTCTAAGACGACTACTCGGGCCGAATATTGATCTTAAACTTGTGCATGCGTCCAATCTTAATCAGGTCAAGGTTGACGAAGGCCAGATTGAACAAGTGCTTATTAACCTCGCCGTGAACGCACGCGATGCGATGGATAACGAAGGGTCACTCAAAATAGAAACCGGCATGTACGAAAACAAAAAACATGAACAGCATGTTGACGATGAAATGCCGCCGGGCCAATGGGTGGCGATTAACGTAACGGACACAGGATCAGGTATTGATGATGCAACCATGAAACGGATTTTCGAACCGTTCTTTAC
>JAUICS010000289.1 GCA_030427765.1 Alphaproteobacteria bacterium | reverse complement strand
CAGATTGGTCAGGATTATAACGCACCGCAACGTATTGTTGAGGCCGTTGTTGATGTGAACACAAAACGTCAAAAAGAAATGGCCGATAAGGTTATCGAGGCATGTGACGGCAGTGTTAAAGGTCTCCGCGTTGGTGTGCTGGGCGTATCCTTTAAGCCGAACACGGATGATGTTCGCGAAGCGCCTTCGTTGATAATCATTCCGGCACTGCAAGAGGCGGGTGCGGAAATTGTCGCCTATGACCCGGTTGCAATGGATCAGGCGGCAAAACATCTTGATAATGTCGAGTGGTGCAAAGATCCTTACACGGTGGCAAAAGATGCCGATGTTCTGGTTATATTGACAGAATGGAATGAATTCCGTGCGCTGCATTTATCAAAATTAGCTGAGGTTATGCGTGTAAAACGTCTTGTTGACCTGCGTAACATATACAAAATTCCAGATGTACTAGAATACGGTTTCCATTACGTATCAATCGGTCGCGCCGAAATAAAACCGGACACCGCGACTTTACAGACCGTTTCGGCTTAATTTTCAGGTGATTTTGCCTGTATTAGCCATTGACATGTGCATTGCAACGCGCGATATACGAATACATGGAAACAACCGGAATGCCTAATTTAAGGGTTTGGGTTGTACGTAACATGAAACCAATGCCTTAAACCAATATTGGAATATCGATGTATAGCTACTTAAAAGATCTGGAATCACAATCAATTTACATTATCCGTGAGGCCTATAACCGCATCAATCCACTCGCAATGATGTGGTCAATCGGTAAGGACTCAACCGCACTTCTATGGCTTGTGCGTAAAGCATTCTTTGGAAAAGTTCCATTTAAGCTAGTGTTACTGGATACGGAAATGGAATTACCGGAAGTGTACGAATTCCGTGATAAATATACGAAAGAATGGAACCTGGATGTGCATAATGAAATTTGCCCACCGGAAGAAGAAATGGACCCTACATTGCCGCCGGCAACACGTGCCGCCATGCGTAAGACCGAGGGTCTGAAAAATGTTATGCGTCAATTTGAATTTCGCGGTATTTTCGCCGGTATTCGCCGTGACGAACAATCAATGCGCGCGAAAGAACGTATTTTCTCCCCGCGTACAATTGATGGTGACTGGGATTACAAAGATCAACCGGCTGAATTCTGGGACCAATACAAAACGGAATTTCCACAAGGTTGCCACGTTCGTATCCACCCGCTTCTTCACTGGACGGAACTTGATATCTGGCGCTACACACAGCAGGAAAACATTCCGATTGTGCCACTTTATTTAGCAAGAGATGGCAAACGTTACCGTTCATTGGGCGAGAAAAACATCACATTCCCTGTTGACAGTAACGCGAGCACGATTGAAGAGATTATTACAGAACTGGAAACAACAAAAACGTCCGAGCGCGCTGGCCGCGCAATGGATAAGGAAACAGAAGACAGTTTCGAGAAACTTCGTGCCTCCGGTTATATGTAAGATTTTGTAAAATTGTCCGGATAAATTAGAATTTTAAGAATAGAGCAGTAAAATGGCAAATAAAGAAAAATCATTTAAACACGCACCTCTTCGTGTGGTTATCGTTGGTCATGTTGACCATGGTAAATCGACACTTATCGGACGTTTACTTTACGATACGGATAGTCTTCCAGATGGTAAGGTTGAGGAGCTTGAGCAAATTTGTAAAAATCGTAACGTTGAAATGGAATGGTCATTTCTTCTTGATTCATTTCAGGCGGAGCGTGATCAGGCCGTAACAATTGACAGTACACAAATCTGGTTTTCAACCGAGCTTCGCGATTACGTTATTATTGATGCGCCCGGCCACCGTGAATTCTTGAAAAACATGATTTCTGGCGCATCTGCTGCCGATGCCGCGATTCTTGTTGTTGATGCGGAAGAGGGCGTGAAAGAACAAACGCGCCGTCATGCATATCTGCTTCACTTGCTTGGCCTAAGACAGGTTGCTGTTGTCATCAATAAAATGGACCGCGTAGGTCACGATATCGAACGTTATCAGGCTGTTGCCGATGAAACCGCCAAATACCTGCAGGGATTTGGCATGACGGCTACGACAATTATTCCTATCTCCGCACGTCACGGCGACATGATTGCAAACCGCAGCGATAAGATGGGTTGGTTCGATGGAAAAACATTGATTGAAGCGCTGGACACATTTTCTGTATCCGCCGCGCCGGTTGCGCGCCCACTTCGTTTCCCGATTCAGGATGTGTACCGTTTTGAAGAAAAACGTATTTTGGCTGGCCGGATCGAAACCGGAATTTTGCGTAAGGGTGATACGCTTTTATTCTCACCGACAAATGAAACTGCCGTTGTAACATCCATTGAATCATGGCCGGATAACGGGCAAGAGGTGATTGAGGCGCATGCGGGTGAATCCATTGGTATTACACTTGATAGCCCGATCTTTGTTGAACGTGGTCACGTGGCTAGCAAACAGGACAAAGCGCCGATGCTGTCAAACGTATTTCGTGCAAATATTTTCTGGCTATCGAAAAAACCGCTTAAGGTTGGTAATACCTATAAGGTCCGTTTTGCAACGGTTGAAGCCATGGTGACGGTTCAGTCTATCGAACGCGTAATTAATACGGATGATTTGGCGCACAAAGGCGATCATTCGGAAGTTCAGCGTAATGCGGTTGCGGAAGTCACATTGCGTGCCCGCACACTTCTGCCGGTTGATCCATACATCGATAATTTCAAAATGGGCCGCATGGCACTTTATGAAGATTATGATATTGCGGGTGGAGGTATTATCTCTATGGAAGGGTATCCGGACCAGCGCCGTGCCGAAGAACCAAAGTCAGATAATATTTATAAAGTATCTTACATGGTTGACCCTGAAGTCCGTGCACAAAAGAACGGCCATTACGGTTCAATCGTATGGTTAACCGGTTTGTCCGGTGCGGGTAAATCAACACTC
>JAUICS010000288.1 GCA_030427765.1 Alphaproteobacteria bacterium | reverse complement strand
GATGCCATCGATGAAGGTTCGGTGTATTGAATATCCATGATAACGGGCCGCATTGTACCTCAACATTGCAATGTGTCAGCATCCCGATGAATGCCGTGACAGCACTTAGCCATTTAATAATATCAAGCGGCGCGCCCATAACAATCAGGATAGACGATCCCAAAACGACACTGACCAAACTATCGACAAAATGAAAACGTCCTGTGTTGACGAACCACAATTTCTCGACACTGTGATGCACGGCATGAAAACGCCATAACGGCATCCATTCATGGGCAATTCGGTGTGACCAGTACAACATGAATTCTGACGCGACAAGCCCTAGAACAACCTGAAATGCAAGCGGCCATTCATGCGGCCACAAATTAAACAAACCATACTGGCCCGGTTCGACATGTCCGGGCTCCAACAATTCGGCAAGACCGATAACACCACCAAACAACACGATACCTTGTATTGTCCCCTTACTGGTCATCGTATGGGCAATATTTGAAAATGTTTGCCCGTCGGGATCCAGCCATTTCCTTTCGTGCGGCAAATGACGCTCCAGAAAGAATAAACATACCGCAAGCAGAACATACGCCACATTAAAAAATGCAAGCGGCATATCAATATGAAATCCGTAGGCGGTAATGGACATACAGGTTACAAACAGCACTGGCCAGGAGAACCAGATCAATAATGTTTTTAAAACAGACTTATCGTTGGTCATCATCATATTTTTAACTATATTGGTTATACAATGTATGTATTGAGTTATGTGACCTATAACATAAAATATTTTGATGTGGTATTGGCTTAAGAAAATTTTTGCAGGCGGCAGCGCAGGCCAGAAAAAAAACAAAAAACGCTATGAAAAGGAAAAGCAGCGTATTGCGTCCAATGAGAAAGAGGACCGCCTAAGCGTTGCAAAAGACGAATCCACACATAAGGAAATTTTGTACTACCTCGGCGAAAAAGACCCCGATCCCGAAGTCAGAAAAGCGGTTGCCAGCAACCCGTCATCCCCATACCAGATTTCAAGCATTTTAGCGCAGGACCCGAACCCCGATGTACGGATGGCCATTGCCGAGCGGTTATTAAATTTACTTCCCGATCTGGAGGAGGATAAACAAAGCCAGCTATACGCGTATGCCGTGCAGGCACTTGGTAACCTTGCGCTGGATGAAGTTTTAAAAATCCGCATTGCCCTCTCTACCGCACTAAAGGATTATGCCTACACCCCACCGAAAGTGGCCGGGCAACTGGCGCGCGATGTTGAACGGAAAGTTGCCGAACCGATTTTGTTATTCTGCTCGGCACTGTCCGATGAAGATTTGCTCGAGATCCTGAAAAGTCATCCGGATGGCTGGGCCGTGCAAGCCATTGCGCAGCGTGATATTGTCAGTGAACCTGTCTCCGAAGCCGTCATTGATAACGGCGATAAGAAAGCCGGCGCATACCTGCTAAGTAACGAAGGGGCACTTATCAATTTTGGCCTGCTGGAAAAAATCGTTGCGAAGGCCAAAGAAACACGCGAATGGCAAAAACCGATTGCCACACGCACAAACCTGCCGCCCGATATTGCATCGCGCCTTGCAGAATTTGCCGATGAATCGATCAAACAACTTCTGATGGAACGTGATGATTTTAATGATGAAATGCGTGATGAAATTGCAAAAGTATTCCGGCGCAGGATGGAATATGCCAATGAAAAAGAATCCGGTGTCGAAAACACAAACCAGCGCATTGTGAAATACCGCCGCCAAGGACTTCTTAATGAAGAAACAATTAGCGATGCCCTCGCCATGCGCGATCATGACCTTGTTAAAAACGCCATTGCCACACTTGCCAGCATTCATCCAAACGATGTCCAGCGCATTATCGACCTGAAGGCGCCCAAAGCGATTATATCATTGGCATGGAAAGCCAAATTATCAATGCGGATGGCATTGCAACTCCAAAAAGACCTTGTAAAAGTACCGCATAAGGACCTCATTTATCCAAAAGACGGAACAGAATATCCGTTTGATGCGGCCGAAATGGAATGGCAACTCGAATTTCTGAACCTGAAATCCGGCACGTAATCTATTATTCAACATGGACATATTCCAGTGCGGCATGCTAGCGTATTGCCGGTACACAACATCGTTGTATATAAAGACTATTATCGCATTTAAAGAAGGAAGCATTTATGCCTGACATCAAAATCAAAAGTCATGACGGAAACGAATTCGATGCATATATCGCCATTTCAAGCGAGGCCTCCGCCGCACGCCCTGCGCCTGTTATTATAATGATTCAGGAAATTTTCGGTATTAATCAGGAAATGCGCCAAAAATGTGATGAATATGCGAAAGAAGGTTTTATTGCCATTGCGCCCGATCTATTCTGGCGCATGGAACGGAATGTCCAGCTTACCGATAAAACACAGGAAGAATGGGATAAGGCATTTGATCTTATGAACCGATTTGATCTGGACCTTGGCATGAAAGATTTGGAAAGCACTTTGCTGGCCGCACGCGATCACAAATTATCGAATGGTCGCGTTGGCTGCATCGGATATTGTCTTGGCGGTAAGCTTGCCTACTTAATGGCGGCACGAACAAATGTTGATGCGACCGTATCTTACTACGGCGTTGGTTTGGATGAACTTCTGGATGAAGGTGACAATATCGACCACCCAACTATCCTTCACATCGCAGAAGAAGATAAATTCGTATCAAAAGACGCACAAAAGAAAATTAAAGATGCCTTGCATGACAACGAATTTATCACGGCCTATTCATATCCCAGCGTCAATCACGCCTTTGCCCGTGGCGAAGGGGAACATTATGATGAACACGCGGCAAACCTTGCCAACCGTCGTACACGTGATTTCCTGAATGTTCTGAAATTCGCAAAAGCGGCTTAATTTAAGTATTTTTTATAATAACCGCAAATCACGTAGTCTTTACGTGGGCCTA
>JAUICS010000287.1 GCA_030427765.1 Alphaproteobacteria bacterium | reverse complement strand
ACGTAATCAACATGAAGTTTTTGCAGGTATTGGAACGATGCCGAGCCCGCGCCAAAGTCGTCCAGACATACATGGATATTCAATTCCTGCAAATCTTTGATAAGGGTATTCACGCTATCCAGATCCTGTATCTGGTGTGACTCCGTAATCTCGAAACATAATTGCGGGATGGCATTTTTGTTTTCATCAAGGAATACGAGCAATCTGTCGGTAAAGGCCCTGTTCTGCACCGATTGTCCGGACAGGTTAATCGCAAAAACCTTATTTTTATCATTGGCTTTATGAAGGATATATTTTACCGCGCGGTCGCATACGGCCATGTCAAAATCACTGGCCATACCAATATCCTCACCAAACATAATCCATTCCAGCGGTGAGCCGCCATCCTGAAAACGACACAGCATTTCGTAGTGTAAGAGTTTGAGTGTTTTTAGGTCCAGAATTGGCTGGAAATTGAATTTGAAATGCAGGTTTTTCACCATGGATTTAAATTCGGCCACACGGTACGCATTTGCACTTAAATATGATTTGAACGCCCCGTTCAGGGTGTCGATCGTCATTTCCGTGCCCTTACGCTCAAATTCATGCAATGTGTAGAACAGGGCTTTGGATGTATCTTTGCTTTCCAAATTCTGGACATCGGTTGTGATGGTTTGGCTTTTTACCTTGATTTCTTCGTCGGTATGTACCTTTTTTTGAAGGATGGCGGCGATTTGTTCCTTGATCACATCGGATTCAACCGCCTTGTCATGCATAAGACTGTATCGACCATCGGCCAGAGTGGCGGCGGTTTGTCCATCAATCGATTTTGATTTGATAACGCGGTTGATTTCTTCCTGAACCTCGGCCCACTGCTTGCGGTCCATTGTTCCTTTAATCTTTTGTATCTGGTCAATTTCGACCATTGTTATATCTGTATCTTTGCCAAGGGATTTGGCGTAATTTAACATCTCGGTCGCCGCTTCAAGGAATGTTGCCTTATCCAGAAGTTCATTTTCTTGATTTTTGCGGTTTAACTCCCCAACACGGGCCATCAGCAAGTTGTTGAAATTCAGTGTGATATAAAAAACATCGCTTCCTGGAAGGCGCATACCTTGAATAATCGCCTTACGGTTTTCACCGAACGCGGCATCGAGCGTTACAAATAACGGTCCGGCGCGAACGCCGTTTACGGCCTTGTTTTTCATAACAACAAGTGTCGGGCGGTCGTTCTGGTGAAATAGGCCGAGCCAATGTTTACCGTTTAAGGAATTATCCTCATCAACACCGGTTAAACTTTCGGATGCACCCGCGGAAAAGCCAATTTTGCCGTCACCTGTTATTTCCAAGAGAATATCTGATGCCGTAAATGCAAAAGCCAAAAAACGGTCGCGCTGCGACTTTACCCCGTCTTTTGGAGCGTCAGCGGCGGGTTTTGCAGTTTGCGGTTGGGTTTTTTCGGTTTCAGACATGAAAGTGAGTGTTTCGTTAACGTGTACGTTTATAAGACCTTAAAAACGTTAATAATATACTACACTTTTATGATAATTGTATCACTGTTCTTTTTTAGTGACTCAAAGTTGACTTAAACGTTTTGTAATATTCGCGCCGCGTCGAATGCGCCGTAGGTCAAAATCATGTCGGCGCCGGCCCGTTTGAAGCAGTGCAGTGATTCCATGAGCGATGCCTTATAATCAATCTGTCCGGCCTCCGCCGCAAGCCTTAGCATGGCGTACTCGCCGCTAACGTGGTAAGCCGCGGTCGGCATGCGGAATGTGTCTTTTGTTCGGCGGATAATATCCAGATACGGCATACCCGGCTTGATCATCACTATGTCTGCGCCTTCTTGCACATCCAGTGCAATTTCACGCATTGCCTCATCCGAATTTGCGGGATCCATCTGGTATGTTTTTTTGTCGCCTTTCAGGCACTGCCCCGTTTGCAATGCGCTACGGAACGGGCCGTAAAAACACGATGCGTATTTTGCTGCATACGACATAATTTTTACGTCTTGAAAGTTGTTTTTCTCTAGAGAAGTCCGAATGGATGTAATACGTCCGTCCATCATGTCCGATGGTGCGATAATGTCGACCCCTGCCTCTGCCTGAATTAATGACTGTTTGCAAAGGATGTCGAGTGTTTGGTCGTTCTGGATTTTGCCATCACGTAAAACGCCGTCATGTCCGTGTGATGTGTATGGGTCGAGCGCGACGTCGGCAATAACGCCGATATGGGGAACGGCGGCCTTAATACCGCGAATAGCGCGGCAGACAAGATTGTTTTCCTGAACGGCTTCACTGCCTTCAACATCCTTTTTTGCATCATCGACAACCGGAAATACTGCAATTGCCTGAATGCCAAGATCATACGCTTCTTTCGCCTTTTCTGCCAGCTTATCAACCGTATAACGCCGCACATTTGGCATGGCATCGATGTCTTCTGTCTTGCCCTCGCCCTCAATTACAAATACGGGCCATATTAAATCAGCTGTTGTAACCGTGTTTTCACGCGTTAACTTTCTGATCCAGTCGTCGGAACGGTTTCGCCGCATGCGGATTGCTGGAAATTCACCTGTGTTTAACGGGCTGGATTTATCGTTGGGCATCTTTTAATCTGTCTTTGGTTTTATTACGCGTAATCATAATCATCTGGATTGTTATTTCAATGGCATATGTATCAAAAACACCTGACGTAATTGTCGATGTAAACGAGGCCCTCGCCATCGTGACATTAAACAGGCCCAAGGCGTTAAATGCCCTGTCATCCGATATGATTGATGGTCTACTCGACGCATTTGCGTATTTTAAGCAGGATGATTCGATCACATGCGTATTGATGCGCGGTGCGGGGGACAGGGCATTTTGTTCCGGCGGGGACATTAAATCCGTTTATGACGTTGATACATCGTCCGGGGATAATCCCGCATTTGATTTGTTCCGTCGTGAATATCAACTTGATAAAGACTTATATGATTTTCCAAAGCCGA
>JAUICS010000286.1 GCA_030427765.1 Alphaproteobacteria bacterium | reverse complement strand
ATGTTAAATATAGCAAGGCGAACCTTATCTGTCGTGGGACGTATCGATTCATCCGCGCTGGTTTTTAAAACGCGCCCTTTTAAACTGCCGCCTGTTACCCTCATTTTCCATTCCAGAACGTTTTCGGAATTTGTTCCTTAAGGGCCTTTTTCGGAATTTCCTTCACCGTCCCTTTCGCCAGATTGCCAAGCTGGAATGGCCCGTATGACGTACGGATAAGACGGTTCACTTTTAACCCGAGCGCCTCCATCACATTCCGGATTTCACGGTTCTTGCCCTCTTTTAACGATAGGGTTAACCAAGTATTCGCACCGGATTCACCGTCAACAACGGCCTGAATGGAGCCGTATTGCACGCCGTCGTGCTTAATCCCCTTTTCCAGCTTCTTAATGTGGTTGTCTTCAACCCTTCCAAACACGCGGACACGGTAACGCCGTACCCATCCCGTACCGGGCAGTTCAAGAAAACGTGATAATTCACCGCTTGTGGTAAGAAGCAACAATCCCTCCGTCGTCATATCCAGACGGCCAACCGATACAACGCGCGGCAATGTTTTCGGCAAAGCCTCAAACACCGTTTTCCTGTCTTTTTCATCCTTATGCGTTGTCACCAGACCAGACGGCTTGTGATACAAAAAAAGGCGAATTTCGGCGGGCGCATCAATCAATTTATTATCAACCTTGATGTTATCTTTATCGGTCACATTCAGTGCAGGAGAATCAATAATATTCCCGTTGACCTTAACCCGCCCTTCGGCAATCAATTTCTCCGCATCGCGGCGCGAACATATTCCGGCGGCGGCAATTCGCTTTGCTATACGCTCTCCGGACTTGGCAGGATTTGTTTTTTCTTGTGCTTTATTCTCGCTCATAAAATGGTTATACATCCTGTATGGAAAAGGACCACGAATATTTTATGACTCTTGCCCTGCGTGAGGCGCAAAAAGCATATGAACGGGATGAAGTTCCCATCGGCGCTGTCATTGTAAGCAATAATAATGGCGAGGTTCTGGCAGTAAACGGAAACAGGACACGCGAAAAGAATAATCCATGCGCCCATGCCGAAATTCTGGTGATTGAAGAGGCCTGCAATAGAAAAGGCGCACAGCGCATCCCTGAATGCGATTTATATGTAACGGTAGAGCCGTGCCCAATGTGCGCGTCCGCCGCCAGTTTCGCCCGCATAAACACGGTTATATTCGGCGCGATTGATGAAAAAAGCGGCGGCGCAATCAGCGGCCCGAGACTATATGAATCACCCGCCATTCACCACAAACCACATGTCATAAGCGGCATTCTTGCGAGCGACTGCGGAACATTAATGACAGAATTTTTTAAAGGAAAACGATAATGAGTGACCATAGCAACAAACGCATATTCTTAATCACCGGTGCATCCCGCGGTATCGGCGCGGCGGTTGCAAAATCACTGGCCAGTGAAGACAACCACCTTATCCTCATGGCGCGCACGATCAGCGCACTTGAGGATGTACATGATGCCGTCGTTGAAAAAGGCGGAACCGCAACCATTCTGCCTGCCGATATATCCAAACTTGATGATATTGATAATCTTGGCCCGACAATCATGGAACGGTTTGGCAAACTCGATGTTTTGATCAGCAACGCCGCAACATTAGGGCCATTATCACCCATCGGCCATATTGATGAAAAGGCTTGGAACACAACAATCGACACGAATTTGAATGCGCAGTTCCGCCTTATCCGTACGCTTGACCCGTTACTCAAACAATCCGAAAACGGACGCGCGGTATTTGTTACATCCGGCCTTGGCAATGAAACACATTTGCCGTTCTGGGCACCATATTCGGTAACAAAGGCAGGGCTACAGGCGCTGGTAAAATCCTACGCCGCCGAAACCGAAAACACGAATTTACGTGTGAATTTGATAAGTCCTGGCGTGGTAAATACAAAAATGATCGCCAAGGCTTTCCCTGGTGGGTATCAGGGCGATATGAAAGAACCGGAGGATGTGACGGATGCATTTAGGGGTCTTGTGTCTGTCGATTGCACCCGCCACGGGGAATGTATTTGCCTGTAATAAAAAGGTAATCGGGGATTAATTTTCCGAACTGTTTTGACCGTTTGGTCGATTGTCACGGCGGAATTCACGTCGATCTTCACGCCTGTCCCAACGATCTTCCCTCCGGTCGCGCACATCCTCGGCACGGTCTCTTACATCTTCGCGGGCATCACGTCTGTCTTCACGGCGGTCATATCGATCTTCTACACGGTCACGGACACCGCCATCATGCTGCGCATCCCAGCGATCCTCGCGTCTATCCCAACGGTCTTCGGCGCGATCATATCTGTCCTCGACATTATCACGCACATCCTCGCGGTGGTCACGGCGGTCCTCTCGACGATCCCAGCGATCTTCAGCGCGGTCGGCATGATTACGATATGGTGCGTCTTCGCCTTGATATTGCTCACGCCGTTCCTGACGATTTTCCTGATAGGTATCTCTGCGCTGCTGCACATTCTCTCGGTAAGTTTCACGGCGATCCTGAACGTTATCGCGGCGCTCTTGCATGCGCTCCTGAAATTGCTGCCGGCGTTGCTCTGCATTTTCGTTCTGTGCATTTGCACTTTCGAATGGCGTAAACATCATTAAGGCAGTTAAGGCAGTAAATGATAAGTATAAAATTGATTTTTGCATTTTTCCTCTCCAATACAATCGTTCATATACTGATATAAGTATAATACGACGGAAACGAAAAAACCCTTCTACAAAAAATACTATTTGTTTTCTTTCAGCTTCTTACCCATCGCACGGTAGTGTTTATGCCGGAACGGGTACATAAGTTGGTCAACAAAGCGCGGCGGCATATATTCATGAATGCCAATATCGGCCGGCGGACGGCGTTCCAAGTTGTAATATGTACGGAAAATCTGATCCCAGATCATAAGGTTCTCACCGTAATTCTTATTACCTTCCCGCAAATCCTTAC
>JAUICS010000285.1 GCA_030427765.1 Alphaproteobacteria bacterium | reverse complement strand
CCGCGCATGTATTGAATATGATTGCGTCATTCAGGCCAGCGGTTTGGGCATGCGAGCGCATAACCTCACTTTCATATGTATTGAGGCGACATCCAAATGTCACTATATCCGGCTCTTGTTTTTTCATAAGATTTGTTTAATGCAATTCGTAGATGCCGTCAAATACTTGTGTAACCGGACCTGTCATTAGAACCTTACCGGTATTATCGCCGTTATCTTCCAACCAATGGAAAAACAATGACCCTCCATCAAGAACGATTTCCACTTCGCGCTGCGCCAAGTTTCTCCGCACGGCGGCAATGGCCGTTGCGTAGGCCGCGGAACCACACGCCATCGTAATACCCGATCCGCGCTCCCATACGCGCATACGTATTTTCGTATCACTTATAATATGCGCGAATTCAATATTGGCCTTTTCCGGAAATAACGGGTCATTTTCAAAACGCGGCCCAAGACCCGCCACATCAACATTATCTGCATCATTAACAAAGAACACGGCATGCGGGTTACCTATATTAACACCAACAGGGTCTTTAACATCTCCCTCACCGATCTCCATATGTAATGTATCAGTATCTTTTGATAACGGTATCTGGTCCCAGCTCAGCTTTGGGGCCGGCCACGTAACCTCGACCATCTCATTGTCAAGCTCACGACATGGCAAAAGCCCGCCAAGCGTATTGATAGTACAACCATCACCACCCTTCTCCCGTATTATAAGTGAGGCTACACATCGCGTGGCATTACCGCATGATTCAGGCTCCGACCCGTCTAGGTTATATATACGCATAAAGACATCGGCCTTACCCGACGGGTCATTTTCAATTAAAATAAGCTGGTCACACCCAATCCCCAAACGGCGATCCGAGATAAGACGTATACGGTCCTGCGTCCATTCAATTGGATTTTGCCGCACATCTATCACGACGAAATCATTGCCAAGACCATTCATTTTTTTAAAATTCACCTTCATATCCGTTCCAGAATTTGTTTCGTTCTCATTTTGCCGAAATATCGTTGCAGAATTGAAATCCTATTTGCATTTTGCATTAAAATTTTCAAAACAAAAATATATTACATCTGCCATAAAACAAAAAGAATAAACGTAAACCATTGTTTTTGTTTGGTTTAAAATACATTTGTATATTTATCTTTAGCACAACTTGTAATAGAACATGATTTGCATTACATAACACAGCACAGCAACCAAACAGTTATTTTTTAGAGGGAGACCTAAAATGTACAACACATACAAGAGAAGAAGCGAAAGCACAGATGCATTCAAAGGCGGCGTACTATTCTTTGTAATTGCACTTATCATCATGGCACCAATGATAATGGGCGGTTTCGGCGACACAGGCAGCATCAGCGACACACTAACAGGTGACGCACCATTATTCTCATGCGTTGAATACAACGAAATGTACATGACTTGCCGTCTTGGCGGTTAATAGGTGGAGAGGTTACGTAAATACGTAACCTTCGGGGCAACACCGCCCACTTCCACCGGGGCCAGTTGCGAAGATCAAACAAGCGCCCATAACATCAAAAAGACTTTCCGATCTTTATTACGTTAAGAGAATTTATATCAAAGCTTGACATTTCCTGACAAAACAAACATATTACCGAAAATTTCAGTACAGTGCTTTCATTAGAAGTGCTTCGCGGTACACCGCAGTCGGCGACTTTACGCTCACTGCGGATAAACCGTTTTTATATATGGATTTGTAAAACGTATGTTTGAAAGTTTAAGTGAAAGATTAAGCGGAGTTCTCGATAAAATCACCGGACGGGGTAGCCTGTCGGAGAAGGATGTCGATGCGGCGATGCGTGAAATACGCATTGCATTGCTGGAGGCCGATGTCGCCCTGCCCGTCGTGAAAGATTTTATCAATAAGGTCAAAGAGGAAGCGGTCGGACAAGAAGTTATCAAGTCCGTAACACCGGGACAGCTTGTCGTCAAAATCGTAAACGACGCGATGATTGAAATGCTCGGCGATGAAAATCAGGAGCTTAATCTATCCGCAACCGCGCCTATACCATTCCTTGTCGTTGGTTTGCAAGGATCGGGTAAAACAACATCCACGGCAAAGATCGCCCGTTTTCTAAAAGAAAAAGAAAACAAAAAAGTTCTTATGGCGTCACTGGACACATACCGTCCGGCTGCGCAGGACCAACTTAAGGTTCTTGGTGAACAGGTTGACGTTGAAACGCTTGAGATCATTAAAGATCAAAAGCCGCTTGAGATCACAAAACGTGCCATGGATGAAGGGCGTAAGGGCGGCTTTGACGTCGTTCTTCTTGATACCGCCGGACGTTTATCGATTGACGACGAATTGATGACCGAGGTTGAGAATGTTCGTGACCTTGTAAAGCCAGTTGAAACGCTGCTTGTCGCCGATGCCATGACCGGTCAGGATGCCGTCACAACCGCCCAGAATTTCAATGAACGGATCGGCATTACCGGTATTGTCCTAACGCGTGTTGATGGTGATGCCCGAGGCGGAGCGGCGATGTCCATGCGCGGCGTAACCGGAAAGCCGGTGAAATTTATTGGTGTCGGTGAAAAATGGGATGCGCTTGAGGCATTTCACCCCGAACGTGTTGCCAGCCGTATTCTCGGCATGGGTGATGTAGTTAGTCTGGTTGAAAAGGCAACAGAGACCTTTGATGAAGAACAGGCCCAGAAAATGGCCGACCGCTTCAAAAAAGGTGAATTCGATTTTGAAGACTACTTAAATCAACTGCAATCTATGAAAAAAATGGGCGGCATGAGCAGTTTGATGAAAATGATACCTGGCATTAATAAACTTGCTTCCCAATTAGGTGACGCAAACCTTGATGACGATTTCCTAAAAAAACAAGAAGCGATCATCCAGTCCATGACGAAGAAAGAGCGTTCCCAGCCGACGTTGCTTAATGCATCACGCCGCAAACGTATCGCGGCCGGATCTGGTACAAGCGTGACAGAGG
>JAUICS010000284.1 GCA_030427765.1 Alphaproteobacteria bacterium | reverse complement strand
CCAAAGTTGCCGCGTCGCCCCATATGTTCGATGTAATCGTTCTACCGAACCAGTACGGCGACATTGTATCTGATATTGCAGCAGAGATTACGGGATCTGTCGGACTTGGCGGCTCATCCAATGTCGGTATGGAACATGCGATGTTCGAAGCCATTCACGGCAGCGCGCCGGACATCGCCGGAAAAGGTATTGCAAACCCGTCAGGATTAATTCTGGGCAGTATCATGATGCTTATTCATGTTGGATTAGGTGAGGAAGCGCAGCTAATCCACAATGCATGGCTGCGCACCATCGAGGATGGTGTCCATACAGGCGATCTTTATAAAGAAGACAGCAGCAAGAAAAAAGTTGGTACGGCCGATTTCACAAAAGCCGTTATCGATAATCTTGGTGAAGACCCGAAACGCCTGCGTATTGTGAATTATGAAGCGGTTGAGGCCGGCGGATTGCACATTCCGCCCGTTCGTCCTGCCGAACCGTGCACAAAAGAACTTGTCGGCGTTGACGTTGCCCTGACATGGAATGATGGTACACCGGAAGACTTGGCCAAAATCGTTAAACAGGCCGCCACGGGCAATTTAAACCTGTCCATCGTGGCAAATCGCGGCGTGAAGGTATGGCCGGGCGTTCCGGGCAATACGTCATACGCCGATAACTGGCGCCTGCGTTTCAAGGCCACAAAGAAAATAACCCATACGGATATTATTGATCTTCTGAAAAGTCTGGATGAAGCTGGTCTGGATTTCACGAAGGCCGTGAACCTTCATACATTTAACGGCGAACCTGGATACAGTCTGGCGCAGGGGGAATAACCCTATTTTGCGGCTTTGATCGTATTGGCCAATAGGCAAGCAATTGTCATTGGACCAACGCCGCCCGGAACGGGTGTGATGGCTTTGGCTTTCTGTAACGCCTCATCATATGCAACATCCCCAACCAGCCTTGCCTTACCCGTTTCCGGATTATCAATACGGTTAATACCGACATCAATGACGATTGCTCCGTCTTTGATCCAATCGCCTTTTACCATCTGCGGCCTGCCCACCGCGGCGATAAGGATATCCGCCTGACGGCACATGTCCGGTAAATCTTTCGTATGTGAATGGCACTGCGTTACCGTACAGTTTTCCTGCAATAACAACTGGCCCATTGGCTTACCAAACAAGACGGAACGGCCAATAACAACGGCATGCAATCCGGTTAAATCCGCCTGCACGGTTTTTAACAAGATCAATGACCCTTGCGGCGTACACGGTACCATTGCATCCAGTCCAGTCACAAGTTTCCCGATATTTTGCGGATGCAGACCATCTACATCTTTTTCCGGATCAATCGCCATGACGCATGTATCCGGATTCAAATGTTTGGGAAGCGGCAGTTGAAGCAGTATTCCATGCACATCAGCACGGCCGTTTAATTCGTAAATAAGCTGTAACACTTCATTTTCAGACACATTTTCGGGCAAGATATGCTCGAAACTCTGAATACCGACATCGGCGCAGGCTTTAATCTTATTACGAACGTAAACCTGACTGGCCGGGTCCTCACCAACCAATATAACGGCCAATCCCGGACGTATTTTTGATTCTGTCACGCGGTCCTTAAGCGACGCACGCAAATTTGCCGCAATCTGTTTACCATCAATAATATGTGCCGTGTTTGTCATGTTAATATAGCAACGTATAAATTACATATTTCAAAACTTCGGCCAAGATAATCACCACCAATGGCGTCAGGTCAATACCGCCAATGGGCGGTACATATTTCTGGACATTTTTCATGACCGGGTCGGTTGCCTTGGATAACAAACGCATCAGGTTTTGTGCCTTCGGATTACGCGGATTTACGACCTCGAACGCAAATAACCAGTGCAAAATCACCTGAAAAATAATGATGAACACATATATATCGATCCCGAGAACGAGCAATTCACCGATAAAACGCATAACAGTCTTTCATGTAGTGTAAGTTAAAAATCTATTTTGGTTTAAATGACATATCAGGTTCTCTGGCCAAAGTAAATTTAGTCTCTTTTCTTTCCGGGGAGAAAAAACGCTCCCTGGACATTAAAAACTGATGATCCACAACAGGCGGGGGATCTATATAAGAAGGTTTGAGACCCATATAAATAAATCCTAACTTTTCTAAACTTCTGAGCGACGCAAAATTAGATTCCCATATCGCACAAAACACCTTATCGATTAAATTTTGCTGAAACACATAGCCTAAAAAGGCATTCGCCATTCTAACAACCACGCCTTTTCCACGTTGATCAGGAAATGTATAGTAAGCAAAATTAACTTTTTCAGGATATATGTTGTGTCTATTTAATGTCAAACATCCAGCACACTGATCATCTGCATCTTGAACAAGGTAAGTGACACTTTTATCTTCCGAAAGTAAAAACGAAAACCTATCAGATATTGCATCACCCTCTATATCTTCCGTATAATCTGCCAACCCAATGAAGTCTATAAAGCCATCGTTTGCGATGAGAGTAGTATCAAACGTCTCCTTATCAACCTTATCCATCCTGATAAAGTGATATCCGTTTTCACTAAAACAGGGTGGAAAATCACCAAAAAAAGACATATAAGCCATTATTAAATTACTTTTTAATTTTTGTAGTACAATAATTGTATATGATTTTTGCAGGCATTGATATATTAGCAACCGTTTCCGCCCTTATTCTGGCATCCTCCGAGCTACCGAAATGGTGCTACCCCGAGCGTGCACCGAAACTGGTGATGACACCCATCACCGATGACATTAACTTTGTGTACTCCGAAAGTTCAGCGGATTTAGGACATTACAACATCGATACAATATCCCCTTATTCGGGTCAGCAGGTCCAAACCCGTGTTGGCGGCCTGAGTGAAGGGCGTATCCAGCAATATTCGAAATACAAATTCCGTTACATACAGGATAAGAACGCGCAGTATAGCTGCCTATCCTACGATGAAATTGAAATTACATTC
>JAUICS010000283.1 GCA_030427765.1 Alphaproteobacteria bacterium | reverse complement strand
TGAAAATACAGATTACGAAATATATGGCAATGGCGGCAATGACTCAATATATGGGATGTTGGGCAGTGACACTATTTACGGCGGTGATGGTAGAGATCTTCTGAATGGTGGCGGTGGCGGCGTTGATTATTTGTACGGTGGAAATGGTAATGATTATGTTGATGTTGCCAGTTTTGAAAATGATTCATTTATTGACGGTGGTGCCGGAACGGACCAAACACGCAGTAATTTTCGTTTTTCTACACATTCCTTTGACTTTATAGACGACAGCACAGTTGTAATCAGGGAAACTGGTTTGGATGGTGATGCCACGGTTACAAATGTAGAAAAATTCTGGATATTACAAGAAGGTGGTTGGGATTATGATGTATATACTTTTGATGAACTAAGAGCACTTTATCCTAATGTTATTAATGGGTCTGATGGTTTTGATAAACTTTATGGCGGATCAGGTGTTGATGAGATTAACGCCGGTGCGGGTGATGACCGTTTGTTTGGGAATGCCGGTAACGACATTATGAGCGGCGGTAATGGTGATGACCGTATTGATGGTGGTGATGACAATGATGTCTTGACCGGTGCGAAAGGGGTTGATGATCTTCGAGGTGATGCCGGTAATGATACGATCAGCGGTGGTGATGACAACGATCAAATTTTGGGCGGCGTCGGCGATGATGAACTTAATGGCGATGCTGGTAATGATGTTATACAGGGCGGTGACGGTGCCGATGTGATTAGTGGCGGAAACCACCATGATCGCTTAATTGGTGATGCTGGGGACGATGTTATAAGTGGCGATGGTGGAGAAGATCGTCTTGAAGGTGGGGATGATAATGATACGTTGAACGGCGGGGATGATAATGACCTACTGCTTGGTGAAGCCGGTGATGATGAGCTTAACGGTGATGCAGGGCGTGATGAACTTATTGGCGGTGCCGGAAATGACTTGCTAAATGGCGGTGGCGCAAAAGATCGCCTGTATGGCGGTGATGATGCGGACACATTAATCGGCGGGGCCGGTGAGGACATTTTGTATGGAGAGGGTGGAGCCGATGTCTTTGGTTTTACCGAGATCGATGTCCGAAGTGACCGCATCAAGGATTTTGAAGAAGGTACGGACTTCCTGAACATTACAGATATTTTGGAAGGCTATAATAGCGAAACAGATGATATTAATGATTTTGTTATCCTGAACGTAAAAAGTGCGAACAAGGCCAAGCTATTCGTTAACGCGGATGGCGCAGGCAATGACTTTGCCCGGATTGCCCTGATCAATGGTTCGGACCTCACCGGCACGACCGTTGATGACCTTGTGGCGGATGGAACGCTTATCACCGATCAAAGCCTTATTTCCTAGTTAATAAGGTTATATCTCATTTCAAAAATGTTGATGTCAGGGAAATATATATATGGCGGGTAGAATAAACCGTGCATTGAGTATAGTCCGTATACATATAAAAAATCATCTTCCAGAACCGAAAAAATATGTCCCGCCTGCGGTTGCCAAGCGTAATTTTCTTTATCAGCCACATGTTGCCATTCCATCAGACCAATAGGTTTGTTATCGGCGTTTATGGCAACCCATGGAGAAACCGTGTCCACAAACATCCATCCTTTTGCCGTTTTTACCTCGATCAACGCATGGGAATCGGCCCCTTTCTGGTTTTTGCCGAAAATAATATTGTAGACCGATCCGGCTTTTGTCAGGGAATAGACGCTCGCATATCGAACTTCGAATCCCAGATGCCTTAATGCCTTATGTAGAAAGCGGCTGCGGTCGCTACAGTTGGCGGAGCTTCGTATATACAAATCTTTTGGTTCACGTGTGTTGTTTTTTGGAATGGCATGTGTATCAGGTGTTGTATGAAATACGGCGTTTTGTAAGGTTTCTATCGTATCAATTTGCGCTTCAAAATCAGTGGTGTATTTCAGATCATGGATATCATATCCGGCATCCGCAACAATTTTTTCAATGTAAATGGTGTCTTCTTTGGTGATTGATAATGGTGTATGATTGATCGTAAGTAGAAGGATGATTACAGCCATGAAGCCTGCTATAAGCGCGAAAAAAATCATTGCGTTTTTTTGCTTCATTACTTGATGTGACCTCGGTTTTATTAGGTTATAAGATCATAATTCTTGATGATGACCAGAACGATTATATGCGCGAATGAATAATTTTTCGAGATCAAAACAGCTTCCGTCATTTTCGCCGTATGCGCCGGATACGCAAAGCGAAAAAATACCGCGCTATATCCTCTATTCCTTCTTTTTGTACGTCTTGTTTTCACCCGTATATGTGTTGCCGCGTGGCGGTCCGCAACCTGCAGATTTTATTTTGATTATATTCGGATTGCCGTTTATGACGATGCTCCTGATGAATTATAAGGGGCCGGTGAAATCGATGTATTTTGCTGGATTTTTCTTTGCTGGATGGGCGTTTGTTGTCAACAACATGAATTTTATCTTCTTCAAAGACCCGCGTTTGGCGCTTACGTCGCTAATTTACGGCTATAACTTTTTTGTCTTTTGTCTGGTTGTTTATATATTCAAGCATAAATTCGAGACTGCAAGGCAGCTTAGTTACTATGCCATTATAGGGACGATCATATACGAAGTAATAATTGTAACGTTTTTCCCTGACCCAACATATGCGCGTGCGACGGGCAGTTTCCCAAATCCAAACCAGCTTGGGTATTGGACCTTGCTCACAGGGATGATGGTTATTCTAACCATTCCCAAGCAGCGTGTGGGGCTTGTCCAACTATTGCTGTTTCTCGTTCTCTTTTATATCGCGTTTATGACACAGTCCAAGGCCGCTATTTTCGGTCATATGATTTTCTGGGCGGTCAGTATTTTTATGTTTCCTTTGAAACCGTATTTGAAAGTGGCGGTGGGTTTTGTTATTACAATCATCGTCATACATATGATTCACAGCAGTAATATTGTTTATAATGCCTATCTGGCATTTCAGGATACGTCTAAA
>JAUICS010000282.1 GCA_030427765.1 Alphaproteobacteria bacterium | reverse complement strand
GTCCGTCTGGCGACATAAAAATGCCGGAATTTGAAGAATATCCACAACCGAAGCTACCTTTGCGCATTGATCGGGCAAATGCACATCTGTAACGAGCGATACACCGAGTTCAGCCTTTAAATCGGAAAACACCTGAAGTGCGGCATCCATCCCCATACCGCGCTCACCAGACACACTTGTGCGGTTTGCCTTATCATAGGATGTTTTATACACGAAGGAGAGTCCGAGTTTCTGGGTAAGCTCCTTAAGCGCACCCGCCATTTCAAACGCATGATCACGGCTTTCCATGACGCATGGACCCGCCATCAATACAAAAGGTTCAGAATTTGAAAATGTAATTGGGCCTGTTTGAACGGAATGCGATGTCTTGGTCATATAATATTTATTTTCATTCATAAATCTAACTTTGCTGTATTTCACTTAACTGCTGAATAAAGCGGCTAACTTCCTGCGCCATATCATCAGCGTATTTTGCAAGTTCCTGCGAGGCATTCAAAACACTTTCCGCCCCTTCTTTCGTCTTTGTCGTTTCACGGTAACTTTCATCTATCTTTTCGGTGACAGAGGAAATTTCGCCGGTATTTTTCTCCATATTGTTGGATATTTCTTTCGTGACCGCAAGCTGCTCTTGTACAGCGTAAGAAATACTTTCTGAAATTTCGCTCATTTTCTCAACGATTACACGAACATTTTCAAGTGCTTTTGCAGCCTCTGAAGACACTGCCTGCACATCCATAATTTTCCGCTCGATATCCGATGTTGCCGCAGATGTCTGACTGGCAAGTGACTTCACTTCACCCGCAACAACGGCGAAGCCTTTTCCGGCCTCGCCCGCGCGCGCAGCCTCGATCGTTGCATTCAAGGCCAGCAGGTTCGTCTGCTCTGCAATATCATTAATAATTGACACAACCTGTTTGATATCATCTGCCGCGGTGGATAATCCCTTGATCGTACCATCGGCCTCATTCACCACATCAACGCCTTGTTTGGCCATTGTATTGGATTCATGTATCTGGTTTGCGATACTCGCAATCGAACTGTCAAGCTCCGTCGTCGCTCCCGCAACGGTTTCGATGTTTATACGCATGGAACTCGAGGACTTTGACAGCTCATCATTTTGCAACTTATTGTTTTCAACAATCTTCGATAAATTACGCGCGGTGTCATCAAGAAAACCTGACGCGTTCGAAATGGAATCCGTAATTCTCTCGGCCTGCTCATAAAAAAGGTCGGCCTCATTATTCAGCAAAGATACTTTTTTCTTTTGTGCATCTTTTTCAGCTTCAAGACGATCTGTAAATTCCTTCACCTTCATCTGGTTCTGACGGAACATTTCCATTGCGCGGGACAAAATACCGATTTCATCCTGACGGTTTTGAAACGGAACGTGATCCGGTAATTCTCCGCTTACGATATTATTTGTGGTTGTCGAAAGGCTGTTCAGCGGATTAATCAGCTCCCGCTTTAAAATAAATGCCACTATAACAAGCATAATAACAAGACATACAACGGCGACCGGAATGGCCATAGCCGTTGCTTGAACATTCAGGTTATCAATTTGATTGTGGTTCCATACCGACAACATATATCCCAAAGAAACCTCTTCCCCATCACGTTTTTGATAGGTCATCGGCAATCCGATATATGTTTTTTTGTTGTAATCGAGGGTAATTTCCTGCCTGCTTTTAATATCGGACGTCTTCAGATACCCTTCCAGCCCAGCAAGATTTACAAACGCATCCTTGTTATAAGTAAAACCTTCCTGCAAAAATGAAAATTTAAGACTTCCCTCGACGTCATAGAAAAACGCGGCATCTAACGAAAATTGCTTTTTGGCAATTCTATCGAAGGCGGTTTGTATGGGTTTATCTTGCGACAACCTGACAGCTGTCTGGCTTTGCTGCAAAAACAATGACGATATTGTGTATTGCTGACCCGCGACGATATCGGAAACCAGTTCCTGCACGATAAACCTGTTGCCGAAGAAAATGACGGCGTAACTAAACAGTAAAATCAGCCCCACAATAAACAACAAACGTATGCCTATTGATTTTGACTTTTCAGCTTTACCGTCAACGCTCATTACATTCTCCCCGGAAACAGATAATAAAGGTAAATTAGATACTAATAGTTAAGGTGATTACTCGATGATTTCTGCCGTATTCATAATATCAAGCGGAATTTCTATACCCAGATCGGCAATCGTACCTGCGTTAATATACAAAATAGGCTCCGGATCGGTTTTGACTGGCACATCGGCCACAGCCTTACCGTTCACGACAACGTCGTAAAGAGAATCCGCAAGCATTCTGCCAAGTTTGTGGTCACTTGGAACATAACCGGCGACCGCTCCACGCTCAACAGGACCTTTACTAAATGCAAACAATGGCGTATCACCCGCAGCCTCAAGAATTTCAGCGGTATGATCCATCAATTCCGCCTGAGAACCAATAATAAATGCGTCCACGTCGGACGCTTTCATTTTTGCGTCTGCAACAGCCTCGGCAAATGTCGGATATTGACTAGAAGTGCATATCAGGCCAAGTGACGGACATTTATCATTCACGCCTGCGATGTCCACAGGTGAGCTTGGGTGACCTTCCTGCGTCAGCAGGTGTACTTTACCGCCAGGAACAACCTCGGCAACGATACTCAAACGGACATCATAAGGTACATAATATGTAACACCTGTGAAATTTTTATCGGGCTTGCTCATATCTTCCAATGCGCCCAATTCCTCAGGATTGTTGGATGCGCCAATAAAGGCCGGTTTTGCCGTTGGATTTTTTGCAAGATGTTTTGCGCCGTGTGAACGCAAGACAAGCATGGCATCCTTTGATGCTTCATAATCTGCAATCGCCGCCTTGAACGCGTCTTCATTTTCAAGCGCAAGACGCTCTTCAATCTTTGCGTTCGGGTCAAGTTCTTGAATGCGTTCTTTAAAACCGTCAAAGACCCGCTGAGCCATACCGGATTTATCATACCAT
>JAUICS010000281.1 GCA_030427765.1 Alphaproteobacteria bacterium | reverse complement strand
GCGCCTCGAGTACCGGGGCTACGACTCGGCGGGCCTCGCCATCTTCGACGGCGAGGCCACCCGGGTGGTGCGCTCGGTCGGCAAGCTCAAGTACCTCGCGAGCGCCCTGCAGGACTCGCCGCTGACCGGCAGCCTCGGGATGCTGCCGTCCGCATCACTAGGCGCCATTGACAAAAACACAGGCAAACGCCCTGCCCTTTATGAACCTGTTCATGGTTCGGCACCGGATATTGCCGGTCAAGGCAAGGCCAATCCACTTGCAACGATCCTCAGTTTTGCCATGGCACTTCGCTATTCCTTCGATCAGGGGGATTTGGCAGACAAGCTCGAAACTGCCGTACAGGCCGTTCTATCAAACGGTATACGTACACCTGATATTGCGGGCGATAATATCACGCCGGTATCAACTTCCAATATGGGTGACGCGGTTTGCAAGGCCCTTGCCGACGACAATCTGAATATGGATCGTGTTGTTTCACTACCCTAAAATCACAAGTTCTGATATTCTGAAAATATGAATAGAATCAGAATATTATCATTTCTTTGTTTTTGTTTGGGTGCCCTTATTCTTGCCGGTCATTACGCGGCAGCAGATGACCATGGCAAACCCGTTTACTTCATAAAATTAAAAGGTGCCATTGGACCGGCCATCGCCGATTTCATGGCCCGCGGTATTCATGAGGCGGAATCAGAATACGCACAGGCAATTGTCGTTGAACTCGATACACCCGGCGGGTTACTGACATCCACCCGTGATATGGCGCAAACAATCATCGATGCCGATATACCCGTCATCGTATATGTATCACCATCCGGTGCACATGCAGCCAGTGCAGGTACGTTTATTACATATGCATCACACATTGCCGCCATGGCCCCCGGCACAAATATTGGTGCCGCGACACCGATTAATATGGGGGGAAAGGTTCAGACAGAGTCAAAAGACGCAAACAAAGAAAATGTTCCAAGCCATCCAATGGACCATCTGAAAGACATCAAAGACAAGATGAGTCCCGATTCCGAAAGCATGAAACGAAAGGCGCTTGAAGATACCACCGCATTTATTCGCGGCCTTGCCGAAATGCGTGGACGTAACGTCAAATGGGGCGAACTCGCCGTAACAGACGCAGACAGTTTAACGGCGAAAGAGGCATTGGAAAAAGATGTTATCGAATACATTGCACAAACGCGTGATGACCTTATGCGTCAGATTGATGGTAAAACGATAACTTTAAAAGATGGAAAGAACGTTACCCTTCATACCGCGAGTGCACCACTCAAAGATATTGAAATTGATTTTCTGACCCAGTTTCTAATTTTTATTACAGACCCGAACGTGGCGGTCATCCTGATGTCGATCGGGTTTTACGGTATTATTCTCGAATTCTACAACCCCGGCACATTAATACCGGGTGTAATTGGCGCCATTAGCCTGACCATCGGCCTTTATGCCATGAATGTCCTGCCGATTAACCTAACCGGAGCCATTCTGGCGATGCTTGGTGCGGCGTTCATGATTGCCGAGATATTTATACCTTCATTCGGCATTATGGGCCTTGGCGGCTTTGCCGCGTTTGTTGCCGGTATGGCCCTTCTGTTCCAAACAGATGGCATGATGGGCATTGGTATTGATTGGGGCGTTATTATGGGCATTGCCGTAACAGGACTTGTACTTATCGGCGCAAGTGTATGGATGGCAGCCACCATTATGATGAAACGTGTCACGACAGGTCAGGAAAGTCTTATTGGTGATACTGCCAAAATACTATCGTGGGACGGCAAGGAAGGAAAAATTCTGCTGCATGGGGAACATTGGAGTGCCTATTCCGATGTCGATATGGATTTTGAGAAAGATGATGAAGTCAAAGTTGAAGCGTTTGACGATCTAAGGGTGAAAATTACGTTCCTATCATAAAAAAATGCCGCTCATTGATAAAGCGGCATTTCCCTGTGTTTATTTCAACCAATCGTATTAGAACCCAAGGCCTATACCAACCAATAATGCATGGTTATCGTATTCGGATGATGTGTCATTGTTTCCAATTGTCGTTGTAATATCCGGGTCAGCCGTCCCAAAATAACGATATTCCGCAATACCGGAAATTTGATGATTGAAGGCATAATCAAAACCAACCATGGCCTGATACGCAAAAACAGTATCATCGTCATTTACGGCAGTTGCACCAGCGGCACGATAGTTATCGTAGTCAATATTTGCGAAACCAATACCCAGACCGACATATGGTGTGAATGGTGATTCATTTTCGAAGTCGTACAAGCCGTTTATCATCATGGAAAATGCGCTTGAATCCCCATCCGGATTGGCCAGTGCACCACCAACACTTGATGTATGTGAGTCTACCGTATTATGACGGTATCCCAATTCCAATTCGGCGCGAACCATGCCGTAATCATAACCAAGCGCGCCTATAATCGCAAAACCCGGGTCCAATTCGGCTTCAACTTCCTGAATACCCGCAAAATTCGTGTCTATAGCCTGATCACCGGCAAAACCAACACCGCCCATAACACGGCCATAGATACCATGCAAATGATTATTGGACATACCCGGTTTATGCTTATTACGTGATGAACCATAATCTTCGGCCATTGCCGAACCGATCGTGGTTGATAACGCCATGACAAGTACCGTCAGACATATAAATGATTTTCTTAACATGAGTGCTTTCTCCATCGGTTTATGTGAATACATTTAAAAGAAACTTTTTTCGAGTGCTTGAAAAAGATTGTAACGAAGAAAATAAAAACGTCCAGAAGCTGATAGACATTTGGATGATTACTCCACGGGATTTTCCCCAGAGTTATAAAATGTCCTTCAGAAACACTAATCTTTTAGTGCAGATAAGTAAGCATAAGTGCCAACGGGGGTAACTTTAATATCACCATCGGGACGTGACGATACAAATTTGGATATATCGGCATCCTGCGCCGAATCATAAAACCCATCAATTTCCATCAGATGATAAGAGCGGTCAGACCCGTCATTTGGT
>JAUICS010000280.1 GCA_030427765.1 Alphaproteobacteria bacterium | reverse complement strand
TCCCAGAATGGCACCGTAGAACGTTGTAAGAAGCGCAATGGCCATCGCAGGGCCAATTGCCGTCGGATCATCAAGCTGGGCCAACATTTGTACAAGCCCGAGCAACGTTCCGATAAGCCCCATTGCCGGTGCGACCTCTGCCGCCTTCTTAACAATACTAGCAGCGTGTTTATGGCGTTCAAGCTGGGTATCAATTTCCTGACCCAAAATGCGCTCAAGGTCCTGTTCAGTATATCCGTCAATTCCCAGATATATCGCGCGGCGCATTTCCGGATCATTTGCCAAAACCGCATCTACCTTATTAAGCGCTAAGACACCCTGATGCCGGGCCAAAACCGCCATATTGAGAATTTCATTTGCGACCGTAGCCGCGTCACGTCGCTGGCGTACCAATGTTCTCCCAATAACACGGCCGGTGCGTGAAAATTCATCCCATGAAAACGATATGGCCGTAACAGCAAACGTACCAAATAAAACAATTAACAAGGCTTGTGTATTAAAGAAATTGGCGCGGCCATCGCCCATAACGATGGCAACCACAATCAAACCAATTGCGACGAGCAATCCAACGATAGTCGTGATATCAATTTCGTAAGATGGTCTGGTGACGGTAATCTCGTTAATCGAAATCCCGGAATTTGGTAGCGGCGCTTCCTGCTCAGCATCTTCAGTTTCCGTCTTCTTATTTGCGTCTGCCATGTCGGTTTACACTTACATTCTTGTAAATATTAATTACGGTCCGATTTCACAATCTCGGTCATTGTTACGCCAAGCTTATCTTCAACGACAACAACCTCGCCACGCGCAACAAGACGGTTATTCACGTAAATATCAATGGCTTCACCAACTTTACGGTCAAGCTCCACAACCGCACCACGACCAAGTTTCAAAAGCTGCGACACCTGCATGCTTGATCGCCCAAGAACGGCAGATATCTGGACAGGAATATCGTAAATGGCCGTTACATCGTTGGCCATCGGCTCACCATAATCATAGGATTTACCGCCATCTTTGCGCGGTGTCAGGTCTTCCATTTCATCCAGATCGCCAAACGCGTCGTCAACCGTTTCGCCAGGACCACCAGCACCACCACCCGCGGCACCTTCTTCGCCTGATGTGTCTGTGACATCGTCTGTATCATCGTCTGTATCATCGTCACTCATTATCGTCTCCTTTTTCGTTTACCGCAGGTTCATCATCCTTACCTGCATCTTCTGCTTTTGACTCCTCTTCCGGGGCAGGTGCAGCAACCTTGTCTTTTTTATCTTTAATATCTTTACCGACTACCTTTTTCGATGGTGTCTTTTCATTTAGGCTATCATCTTTATCCGATTTCCCTAAGAGTTTCTCGAACTCTTTCTCCATATTCTCAACAATATCTGATGCGCTTCTTACGGCACCACCATGCGCCCATTTAATTTTACAGTCGCCATGCGACAAATTCGGTCCTTCCTCAACCGTTATATTGTAGCTTTTCAACACATGATGCTCAGCCACGCGTGTTGTCATGTTTTCAACCAGTTTTGATGAAACATGTATGGTAATTTCGGCCGTTTCCTCCCGCTCCGAAATTACTTTTTCAACGACGTCCATGATTTCGTTGAGGCCTTCACGTGCGATCATTGCCGGGAACAGGCTTTGGAATGTCGCCTGCGCCAACCTTATCGCATCTTGCTCGAACTTCTTATTCCGTTTCTTTTCGGCATCAACAACGACTTTCAATTCTTGCGAAAACCGATTCAGCAGTTTTGTAATTTGTTGTTCCTGACTATTCCGACTCTCCTCCAGTGCCTCGGAACGCCCCTTTTGAAACGCATCGTCATGCGTTTTCTGAACTCTTAACGCCATATCTTCTTCTGTGTATACCGGAACCGGACCCTCTTCTTCCTCTTCCTCTTCCTCTTCGTCAAAACGATAAAGGTCGAACATATACTTTTGCGGTCGTTCCTTTTTTGGTTTTTGTTTCGTATCTGTTCCCAAATTTACACCTTCCAAATACTATAATCATACACTCAGCCTTATGCCGTTTTAGACATGCTCTAGTAGATAAGTTCATCTTCTTCGCTACCGGCGGCAATGGTAATTTCACCGCGAGCTTCAAGATCTTTCGTAACATTCACAATGTACTGCTGAGCCTCTTCAACGTCCTTCAGCCGCACAGGGCCCATCGCCGCCATATCTTCCTTCATAATCTTACCCGCACGTTCCGACATATTCGAGAAGAACAGGTCGCGTAAGGATTCGGTTGCCCCTTTCAGCGCCAATGTAAGCTTATCTTTATCCGTTGCACGAATAACAGTTTGAATGGACGCCGGATCAAGACTGGTAAGATCTTCAAACGTGAACATCAAACCGCGAATTTTTTCGGCAGATTCAGGAATACTTTCTTCCAGATTTTCCATGAAACGTGATTCAACAGAACGATCAAGAGCATTAAAGATATCGGCCATCATTTCGTGACTGTCTTTACGCTGTGTTCTGGCAAGGTTCGTCATGAATTCTGATCTTAGTGTTCGCTCCACATCGTCCAGAACTTCCTTCTGCACAGCCTCCATCCGCAACATACGATGAATAACCTCAATCGCGAATCCTTCCGGAAGCAATGATAAAACCCGCGCCGAATGTTCGGTTTGAATCTTCGACAATACAACCGCAACGGTCTGCGGATATTCTTTTTGCAAGAAGTTTGCGAGAATTTCTTCGTTCACGTTCCCCAGTTTTTCCCACATGGTACGCCCGGCCGGACCACGGATTTCCTCCATGATATCTTCAACCCTGTCTTTCGGCATAACCTTACCCAAAAGACGTTCCGTACTATCCAAACTACCAACCAGTGCACTTGAGGATGACATTTGTTCAGCAAAGTCGACAAATAGGCGTTCAACTATATTAGAACTTACGCGGCCCAATGTTGCCATGGTTTGGGAAATCTCCATGATTTCTTCATCATCCATATGCTCAAACACTTTGGCTGTATACTCTTCACCAAGGGACAATAACAAAATCGAGGCCTTTTCAAGGCCGGACAACGTACGGTAATC
>JAUICS010000279.1 GCA_030427765.1 Alphaproteobacteria bacterium | reverse complement strand
CTGGTCACTAAAGTCAGAGGTAAAATCAAATGCATTATTGTTATTGGAATACTGGTAAGCATCATTGCTATCATCATCTTTATCGTCGATGCCATCATCAACACCATCATCATCGTGCGCCGGCAAATATTCATCGCGTAAAGCCTTGTAACTTAACGGAGACGCACTTGATGGAGATTTTGGCGCCTCGTTTTGAGGCTTTGCCGGCGGCGTTGCATGCGTGTTACCCATAAACACTTTCGGAGTAAGATCATCCTTATCATCCACCTTCGATGTCAGCTTGGGTGATTTATCCATGACAACACGGGATGAAAGACTTGCCCGCACTTTCGGAGAATGCTTACCGAAATCAGGAGATGATTTTGCGCCGGAAATATTGCTATCCGACATCTTTCCGTCTTCTGTTTTTTCCGGTGAATTTGAATCGGTACGAAAATCATTGCGGGCTGATGATTTATCCATCCCAGCGTTCTCCATAGTCTAGAAATTAATTTGTAATGATTACAAATATCTTTAATTGCCGGGAGTTGTCATATCAAGCGAAAACCCTAGGTTTTCCGTATCCATCCACAAGCAATTGCATTTATGTTTTTTGATGCAATTCTTGTAGCAGTGCTGACCTGATTTCTCAAGTCAGCAATTTGCAAAAAATGAATAATTTTTAGCTTGATTTTTCAAAATACGCCTTAACATCGCGCTTTATCTCAGGTGCCAGAACATACAAACCAATAATGTTCGGAATGGCCATCGCAAGAACAGCAGCATCGGTAATCCGGATAACGTGTAACAGGTCTGTTGACGCACCCAAAACTATGAACAATAGGAAAACAACTTTGAACACTGCCTCACGGACAATTCCTTCACCAAAAATATACGTAAATCCTTTTAACCCATAGTAAGACCACGAAATAATCGTTGAGTAAGCAAACAGGAACACAACAAAAAACAGCACATACGGGAACCAGGAAATGCCCTTCTCGAACGCCTGTGATGTCAGTTCCACGCCCTGAATACCCGATTGGTCGGCATATGAATTTGTAATCACGATCACCAGCGCCGTCATCATACAAATAACAATCGTATCAATGAATGGGCCGAGCATACCGACAAGGCCCTGACTTACATGGCTATCCGTTTTTGCGGCGGAGTGTGCAATGGCCGCGCTTCCTAAACCGGCTTCGTTAGAAAACGCCGCGCGTTGAACGCCCATTAGAAATGCACCAACAAGTGCGCCAAATCCGGCCTGCACCGAAAACGCACCCTGCACAATCGTTATAATTGCGGAAGGCAGAGACGTAACATGTATCAGAATGACGATTAAGGCCGCAACAATGTACACACCACCCATAAGAGGGACAATCTTACTGGCCACCGCAGCGATAGATTTAATACCGCCCAGAATAACAAGACCGACAATAAAGGCCATGAACAAACCAAACTGCCACCCTTTATCACTAAGAAAACTCTCTTCACCGCCTGTGATAAATACAGCCTGCTGATACGCCTGATTTGTCTGGAACAGACTTGCAGCACCAAGTGAACCCAGAATTGCAAACAATGCAAACATCCCTGCCAATAACACCCCAATATATGGAATTTTGCGGTCTGCAAATGCAGCGCGGATGTAGTACATCGGACCACCTGACAGATGAACCTTACCGTCTTCATCCTTATATGTTTTACGATATTTTACGCCCATCATAACTTCGGCAAATTTGGTCGCCATACCGAAAACGCCCATAAACGCCATCCAGAACGCCGCGCCCGGCCCGCCAAGGGATATGGCCACAGCCACACCGGCAATATTTCCAAGTCCGATCGTGCCGGATAAGGACGTTGACAGCGCCTGAAAACGATTAATCTGACCTTCGGATTTATCGTCCGCATCAGTCTTTTCAAAAAGCATTTTAATCGCCTTCGGAAACTTACAAATCGTCATAAAGTTAAGATAGAATGTGAAGAAAAGTGCAGCCAAAACAAGCCATATGAGAATTAATTTAAAGTCCTGTCCGAATATCGGCACAGAATAAAAAACGACACTTTCCAGCACATCGGCCAGACCTTCCATTTTGGCATTAATCATTTGATCAACTGACATGACGGGAAACCTTTCTACCTGATTGTAATTATTTAATGAATTATCTGTTTAAAGTTAAAAACACGTACGTTCGTGCAATGGATGATTAGGATAAATCTGCTGCGCCCAGGAACGGAAATCATTTTCGGACATCTGTGACGCACGGATCACTCTGTCCGCATAATGGGAACAAAACACATCCGGACGGGATTCCGCCGCGACATCCGACACATGGTTGGCCAGTGTCGTTCGCAAACTGTGCAGACTGCGTTCCGGATTTGGGTACCCGTTACGGGCATAATGGTTCATCAGGATATTTTCATACTGCTCAATCAACGCGGCATGAGCATTCGAAAACTGCTGATACTTATAATACAGATTTTGATGCTGGGTTAATGCCACATTCTGACAATTCAAACCGATAACCATAATTTCACTATGGATACGCAGCCCCTGCTCAGCCTCGGCTTCCAAACGGCCATAGCACGCATGTGCGGTTGAAAATGTCATAAAAACGAAAGCAAATGAAAAAAATGAAAACAAAAAACGCATGGATAAACCTTTCAGATACGAAAGAAGAAGAACAAAACGACTACAATTTTGCCATGCCTGTTTACCCCCTCACAATACACACCCAATAAAAAAACCAAGTTATCATAGGTTTTTTTGCGGATTTTTGATGAAATACAATGAAATATCGGATATGAATACTGGCTTCATAGAATTTTAGATGTGTAACAATGCAAACTGCGCAAAATAAAAAGCTTTTTATCAAAACCTGGGGTTGCCAGATGAATGTGTATGACAGCCACAAAATGGCTGACATTCTTGGCTCGCTTGGCTACACCCCCGTATCGGAACCGGATGATGCGGATATGATTATCCTGAACACATGTCATATCCGCGAAAAGGCCACAGATAAGGTGTTTTCAGAACTTGGTCGTTTAAAGGTTCATAAGGCCAAAAAGGAAG
>JAUICS010000278.1 GCA_030427765.1 Alphaproteobacteria bacterium | reverse complement strand
AGCTGGGGAAATTGGATGGTCAAAAGAGGAATGTTATCATCTTCCGAACTGACTGCATTTAACCAGACGGCACAGGATGCATTTGCGCTTCTTCATGAAAACATGGTTTCACGCGGTACAATGCAGAATATAAAACTTATTAAATACTATAATGATAATTTCCGTGCCGCCGACGGCCTGCATTACAGTTGCCAGGGCACCACCGAAATGATGAAAGCCGCATTCTCAGGACAAAACGTTGGTTCCGGTCCAAATATACAGCCTATAAACCATGCCGGAACAACCCATTCAGGAAGCGGTATTACAACGAACCCTCAGGCTATCCCCCCCCAGGCCCTTGCCGAAATAACACCGGCGGCGGGCGGTACACCGATATCCTTAAACCTTGGTTCAGGGAGCCCATTAACATTCGTCATGTCATTGGGACAGTCACAAGACGGCATTTCATCCATTCTGAGTGCCATAAGTGAAATGTGCGAACATGAAGAATGTCAGATTATGGACAGTATGATCCATGGTGACAGCCGTTTTGGCCATCGTCATTAAAAATATCCAGTATTATCGTTCGTAGTGCGCAGCCGCTTCCGCTGCTGCATCTTGTTGTGCCTGCAACCAGGCTTCATCGTCGGCAACATGAGGTCTACTTAAATCAAGCATATCGTGCTTACCGCCCTTTGCGCCTTCATTGAAATCCCCACCAGCATCAGACGATGCAACAAGATCACCTGTCGTTTCAATTAACGCCGGATGCCGGGCCGAGGCAGACGGCATTCTTGACATACGCACAGGTTCATCGTTCAAGAAGTCACGCACCTTACGCTTGTGCTTATTAAATTCGGATGAAATCCATCCTTGGAAGTAATTTAACAAGCCCCTTGCCGTATAAAATGACGGCGCGTCCCTGCGGAATCGCGTGTCAATATCAGATTTTTGCTTGAAATACTGGATAATCGAAAACCCCATTTTATCTAAATAAAACGTGCGCGTACTTTCCGGATTTGTATCGCGTGTATCTAAGAAAACATGCTGATAATCATCTTCAGCAAGATCCATGAGAATGCGTGTTAAAAATAGCTGCCCGAAACCCTGCCCAGTGAAACGTTTCTGCTTGTTATCACGCGGGTCCTTATGCTTCATACCGATTTTCAAAACCTCAATCGACTTATTTTGTGCATTTTGTGTCCGCACATAATTCGCCCCGGCCTCAGTATTAAAATACTGCGACAATCTTTCCTGAACACGTCCAACGCAGGCCGAACCTATTTTTTCAAGATCTCCATCCGGATGCCTGTAGTAACAGTTCGCCATCCGGATATCATTCGGAACCCCTGCTTTGTTGTTAAGCTTACGTGAATTGTATAATTTTTCGATTTCCGGGTAGCGTGCCTGACCATCCGGACCGATCTCGGGAATAAATTCTTTACGTTTATCCCAGCCATAAGGGCCGCCGACTTCACGCAAAATCCAAAGAAAGTCTTCCACAAAACGTTGTCTTGCAACGTCTTTACCTTGTTGTCTTTCGATTTCATCATAATTTACCCATTCCACATGGATTGATGATGGATCGGTATCACGTTTTCTAAGTTTTTTCTGAATTTCCTCTAGCTTTGGCTGAAGACCTGTAGGGCCTCTTTTGAACAAGGGTCTATGAAACATGTACAACGTGTGGTCGTCCGACGTCCTATAATCAATAATGGTACTATCTTCAATACGACCGGGCATTGTCCTAGACTCTCATCCTTTTTTAGCCCCCGGGTTTAACCGCGACGTTATCCCAGGCAATGTTAAACAAAATTCGGAAACTTTCGGCAATTTCTGGTTCGTTTACGCTTAAAACGCGTACATCTTCCCCGAAATAAATAAACGCCGTGTTATTTCCGTACACGTATATCGTTTTTTCATTAAAAAGCATCTTTGGAAACCAGCGGTATTCCGCAAATGTATTGGCGATGTAATTCATATCGCCCTCTTTAATAATAATTTTAAAATCCAATTTATCGGCAATTTTGGACATACGCTCCGCATGGCGCTTGTACCAGTCCTCGCCGAGGTGATGTAACAGTTTCTGTGGAACACCGTTGAATAACACGATTTCACCACCTTCTTCGCCTGCGACATTATATATGTCATCGAAGAATTCCCGGAACTGCTCGTCACCCTTGTAACGTTTAAATGATAATCCCCTTTTCTTGATACCGTCGTTAATCGTAAATTCGATGCCGTGGTTCTCAAAATATCCTTCCAATTCTTTCAACCGAGAGGAAGGTGTATCTATGATCCCTTTTTCAATTTTTGATAATGTCTGGTGAGCCATTCCATTATCTTTTGCAACATCCTGTTGCGACTTGCCTAACATCGTACGTGCCAACAATATCTGCAAAGGTGAAATCATCTGTTCGTCCTTTTCGTTGTATAGTTATAGTTATATTAATATTCTATTGCAAGTAGAAAATTCTAAAAATGAGAAAAAAATGATATATTTTTCTCATCCCACGCTATTTTTCCTGCAATCCAGCATTTTCAAAACACTGAAAACCGTGACTTATTTATATACCCATTGGCGAAAATCACCAATCCCAGGTTTTTTCTATTTTTTCGGCCCTTTCTCCACAATCCGGGATGGTTGCTACGTTATCCCAGGCAATGTTAAAGAGGATTCGGAAACCATCTGCGTATTGTTTGTTTTTTAACACGAATATATCCACGCTATCATCGGTAAAACTCAAGAAACCCAATTTACCGCCGTAGACATAAAGTGCCTCACGCTGGCTATTAAATAATTCTTTGGGAAACCATCGGTATGTGGCGTATGATGCGCTAACAAGATAATTGTCGCCTTGCTCTGCAGTTACACGCATTTCAAAGTTATCTTTAATCTCACACATTCGCTTCGCATGCATGCGGAACCAATCTTCATCAATCCATTCAAACCATGTTGACGGATGCGCGTTGTAAAGACATATCAAACCACCCTCGTCCTTAGCGGTTTGATATACATCATCCATCAAGGCCAGTAACCCGTCACGTCCATGATACTGTTCAACATATGA
>JAUICS010000277.1 GCA_030427765.1 Alphaproteobacteria bacterium | reverse complement strand
GCATAAACCAGCGCGGCAACAAACGCACAAAACGCGGCCAATAAATCATTTTCGGCAATATAATATGCCAAAAAAGGTCCGGCAAACATGGCAACAAGCGCAGATAGTGATGAATAACGCGTCACAGCGGCCGTAATCACCCATATTCCGCACATACTGCCACCAACAACGGGGGATGCCGCAACCAAAGTCCCGAGGGTTGTCGCAACGCCCTTCCCCCCCCGAAAATATAGCCATGCAGGAAATAAATGACCGAGAATGGCACAAAAACCAGCCATTAAACCCAGTTCATATCCATAAAATTGATTTACGATTAGAAATGATGCCGCGCCCTTACCGGTATCCAGAATAAATACACCCAGCGCCAAAAATTTATTGCCCGTGCGCAACACGTTCGTGGTGCCGATATTCCCCGATCCAATCTTACGTATATCGCCATAACCGCATATCATGGGCAGGAGTAAACCAAAGGGGATAGAGCCAAGGATATAGCCGATCAGGCAGCTTATTAAGGCAAGCATTCAAACTCGTAATATTTGTTAACTGATCTTCCCTTTTATGTGCCGAACAAGATTACGTCAAGTTATTACCGGATTTATACCAGCCACCATAAAATCCGCATAAATTTATAAAATAAAGATACGCCCTTGAATTTTAAGACATCTTTAACACATAGACATCATAATCAAGGAAGGTTAAAAGCAGGTTTTTATAAAAAATTTGCATGATAAGGTTCGAAAACAGTACGTTAAATTATACAAAAATAATGATGGGAGTCCTAAATGAAGGGTTCGATATACTTACCGGATCTACCGGACAGGAAAAAGCAGGAAAAACTTATTAAAGGCTTATACAGTGCGGAAAAAGCCGGTTCGTTCGATGGCGAATGCGAACTTATACCGGATGATTATGCCGATCAGCCATGCACAGAGTCTGCGACATACAAGTTAAATATCAACGGCCACTATGTTGGTGATGTGCAAACGGAAGAGGGCAAATCCTTCAAGGAAAACGCATCGGCAATTATGGATGCCACACGCGAAGTGCGTAAGGAACTGGCCATGACAATGGATATCGGGCCGAAAGGACCGGGCGGTTCGGCACCACCATCGGCACCGGGCGGAACGGCCCCCGGAACGGTTCAGCAAACCTCTGCGGGCACAAGAGGTTCCACAGACACCGGAAATCAAGGACATTGATTTATAGTTTTTTCCCCAACGGACAGAATATAATAACAACGATTGTAAAAGCGGATGTATTTCATCCGCTTTTTTGTGTAGTATGGAAGATGGTGTTATTCTTTACACCATCCATTCACATTTAGATCCACATGAGTCTCATTCATACTATAACGCACACAATTCAAAGCATCGGAGAAAGTATATTCGGTTTGTTTTTCCAGCGGAATTACGAAGACGACGTGAATGACCCTGTCGAAGAATACGATGATTACGGCGATCCCGGGTATGAAACAATCGATTTCATGGAGGAGGAGGCCGCCCCGCCAACGGCGACACCGGCCGCACGTATAATCGACAAAGCCCTGTTTATCAAACAGGAAGATCGCGGCGTTATTGTTGTCGAGGAAATTCTGGACGACATACCGAACTGGGTTCAGTGGGATATTGGCCGAAATAAGGTCAGCATTGTCATGCTGGACGGCACAATGATCGAGATCACGCCGCCCGTGCCGGAACAGGATATTGAAATTTATCGCGATCTAAACCGGATATTATTGGTAACGCAGACGGAAGAACGCCGGAATATTATGCATTACGTGAATTTTCACGTGCAATAAGGCGGTAGTAATCATACCGGCTTTTGGCCAACAAAAACCCCGCATACCCATCCAGAAAACCAAGCTTTAATACAAAACTATGCAGAAACGCGATACAGGCGCGGCATGGCATTTTGACGAACATTGCCTTAAGCATTCGTCGGATTTTCACAGGGTCTTGCGGCAAAACCCGCCGCCGTTCAACACATGATGCCCACTGCGCATAGCGCGTGTGTTTTTCACGCCAATCTTTATCTAATATAATGTCATGCACCATCCTGCTGGAGAGCACACCAATATCCCCATGTTTGGCCCTCGTTCTTAAAACAGGCTGGTAATGCCCCTCAATTTCGCCCATTCCGGCACAATCCAGATCATCGACAACGGGAAAGCACATATCCCGCTTATTTAGCAGCGCCAGTTTTTTATTCTTGAGACCAAAACGGGTCATACGCCCGTTGATACAATAATCAGATACAACAAAAAACCCGGCAAATCCGTTTGGTACGGCTAATACTGATTTTATTTCCTCTGTGACGGTCTGCGGAATAATTTCATCGGCATCGACAAAGAAAATCCAGTCATGGTGCGTTTCTATATTTTCAAGTGCCCATTGCCGTTTTTTTGGGTACGTTCCGTCCCATTCAAATGGAACAACGTGCGCACCGCATTCACGTGCAATCTCACAAGTTTTATCCGTACTGGCGGAATCAACAACTATGATTTCATCAAATTCGCTCAAGGATTTCAGACAGTTTTCGATATTCGCCTGCTCGTCCCTCGTCATAATCATCACGGTTGCGGGTACCATGCATCCCCCTCCCTTCATGATCGCGCGAGTGATATCATACCGTACAAGGCATATCCGGTAACAAGCCCGATAAGCAAGGCAGACGCAAAGAACAACGATTTCCGCGGCCATGCCGGACGGTCATTTACGAATACAGGCTCAATCACCTGCACTGCATAGTGTTTATCAAGTGATATGGCCATTTCCTTTTGCTCGAGCAAGGTCAAAAGATAGGCAAGAGACTGCCTGCGCTGCGAACTCGTTTCCGATTTCAATCGGTTGTTCAAATCATGTATGCGTTCATTGACCAATTCGCGGTCGGTATCACGGATGATGTTGTCCGCTTCGCCTACGATCATCGACAGAAGTTCCCGCGCAAATTCCGGATCAGGGTGCATGTAATTAATGCGGCGGAATTCCGTATTTTCAATTGGCAAAACGCGCACGTTCTGGCGCAGATGTTTATGGAGGCCCGCAGGGGTT